>CAZZVB010000089.1:0-5677 GCA_964657445.1 uncultured Burkholderiaceae bacterium
GTCTGCCCCCGGCTTGGCGATACGGTCGAGGCCTCCGCCCGCGGCTTGGGCTTGCCCGTGCAGCGCGGCGGCACCTACCTCGTCATGGAGGGTCCGCAGTTTTCCACGCGGGCTGAAAGTGAACTCTACCGCAGCTGGGGCTGCAGCGTGATCGGCATGACGAACATGCCGGAAGCCAAACTGGCCCGCGAGGCTGAGCTTTGCTACGCCACCGTCGCAATGGTCACTGACTATGATTGCTGGCACGACGGCCATGGCAACGTCACGGTCGATCAGATCACCCAGGTTATGGCCAGCAACGCCGACAACGCCCGTGCGCTCGTGAAAGCTGTGGTCCCCGGGCTTGGCCAACGCCGAGGACCGTGTCCAGCCGGTTGCGACCGGGTGCTGGACTTTGGCATCGTCACGCCGATTGGTGCGCGTGATCCGGCGCTTATGGAAAAGCTCGACGCGATTGCCGGGCGCGTTCTGGCCTAATCGCATTCGGCCGGCTGCCCATAGACAGCCGGCATAATGGCCGAGCGGCTAAATTCGCCCGAGGACCAGCAGCACGATGAGGATCACGACGATGAGGCCGATGCCACCGGTCGGGCCGTAACCCCATCCGGAACTGTAACCGTATCCGCCGCCGCCGAGCAGTAGAACGATCAGGATGATGACGAGAATGGTACCCACGGGTGACACCCCTTCCGGTGTTGCTTGCGGGTTCAGAACGCATTTCCGACCCGCAAGTTTTCACATAGGTGTACCGAGGATGGTTCGGCGGCTGCCAGAAGCTGGGCGACGCTATCCGTGCAGGTGTCGCGACAGGAACTCAAGCGTGCGTTCCTGGGCATGGGCAGCCGCGCCAGGGTCGAAGCTCGCGCGTTCATCGCAGCCGAAGCCGTGGCCCGCCCCGGGGTAGATGTAGATTTCGACTGCGGGCTGCGAGGCGCGGATGGCCTCGACGTCAGACAGCGGGATGCCGTGATCTTCCTCGCCGAAATGCAGTTGCACCGGGCAACTCGGCTTCTCCTCCCGCGTGGCCGCGATCCCGCCACCGTACCAGCCGACCGACGCTGCGAAATGGTGGGTCCTGGTGGCGCCCCACCATGCGACCGTGCCGCCCCAGCAATAGCCCACGATGCCGAGCTTACGCTCGCCCAGGGACTGAGCCGCAGCCACGATGTCGGCCAGCGTGCCTTCAGGCGGGACGTCCGCACGCAGCGCCATGCCGCGCTTGCGGTCGTCGTCGCCGTAACCCAGTTCGACGGCGGGCTGCACCCGGTCGAATAAAGCGGGCGCGACGACGGCGTAACCCGCCTCCGCAAACCGGTCACATACGGTCCGCATGTGGTGGTTCACGCCGAAGATTTCCTGCACCACGACTAAGCCGAACGCCGCGTCGGGCGGACCCGCCTGATACGCGCCTAGAACGTGTCCGTCGGCTGCGGTCAACTGGGTCATCTGTCCCATGGTCTGTTCGCCCCTTGCTTGTTGATGGCATTGTTGGGCCATGGGCGAGATCGTCAACCTGCGCAAGCACCGAAAGGCGAAAGCCCGCGAACAGGCCGCGGCTGATGCGGCGGAGAACCGTGCCCGTCACGGCCGGACCGCCGCGGAGCGCGAACGTGAACGCATCGAGGCAGAACAGGCCGAACGCAAGCTCGACGGCGCCAAGCAGCAGGAGCCGTAATGCTTTTCACCCTCATGAAGCTGGTTTCCGCGGCTCTGCTGCCGTCGGCGTTCCTGGTGCTGTGCGCTACAGCGGGCCTTCTGCTGCACCGCTGGCGTGCCGGGCGCGCCCTGATCGTATTCGGCATCGCCGGGCTGTTCGCCTGCTTGGCGCTGCCGCTCGGCAATTGGGCGCTGCGCCCGATCGAGGACCGTTTTCCGCAGGTCACTGACCCGCCCACCCATCTGGACGGCGTCATCGTGCTTGGCGGCTCCATCGATGAACTAACCAGCCTCGATCGCGGCACGCCGGTCATCGCGGCGGCGGCAAACCGCCTGACGACCTTCGCCATCCTTGCCCGGCAGTATCCGGACGCGAAGCTGGTGTTCACTGGCGGCTCCGGCCGGATCGAGCAGGGCGAGGCGACCGAGGCGCAGTATGCGCGCCAACTGCTGGTCGATCTTGGCGTGCCCGCCAAACGCATGGTGTTCGAAGACAAATCCCGCACCACGGCCGAAAACGCGAACTTCACCCGTGACCTCGTGCAGCCGAAGCCCGGCGAGGTTTGGGCGCTGGTGACGTCTGCGAGCCACATGCCGCGCTCGGTCGGCGTCTTTCGCAAGGCCGGCTGGCCGGTGCTCGCCTGGCCGGTCGGCTATATGACGCGTGACCGTATCGTTGCGGTGGACCTGTTCTTTGGCGCCAAACTCGCGACGCTCGACTTGGCCGCCCATGAATGGACGGGACTCCTGGCTTACTGGCTGACGGGCAAGATCGACTCGCTTCTGCCCTCTCCATAATCGAACTGCTGCTCCAGGGCCCCCTGATCCAGCTCCCTGAGCTGCTTTGCGATGGTGCGCGTCTTGCCCCGGGCGTCCTCGATCGTCCGGCTCATGGCGCCGGCGTTGCGCGACAGCCGCTCCAACACATCGTCCATGCGCAGCATCTCCTGCCGGGTGGCGCTCAGCAGCCGCCCGATCAGCTCGGCTTTCTGCTCGAGCGCCAGGCCGACGTAGCCGACATGCACCGTCCTCAGCAGGCCCGGAAGTAGCCCTGGCCCCATCAGCAAAACCCGGTGCACCCGGCCCAACTCCTCCACCAGGCCCGGCATGCGGGCGGCCTCGGCATACAGGCCGTCGCTCGGCAGATAGAGCACGGCGAAGTCCGTGGTGAGTGGCGGCACGATGTATTTGCCGGCGATCCGCCGCGCTTCCACGCGCAGCACGAGTTCCAGGGCCTTGCGGCTGGCGCGTTCGGCCTCCGCGTCACCCGCCTCCGCCGCGGTCAGCAGGCGCTCATAATCGGCCAGCGGCAGCTTGGCGTCGATTGGCAGCAGCGGACGGCGGTCACCGCGGCCTGGCATCCGCACCGCGAATTCCACGACCCGGCCATCGCCCACCGCGAAGTTCGCCTCGTAGCTGCCGGGCGGCAGCAGATCGTCGAGCAAGGCGCGCAACTGCGTCTCGCCCCATCCGCCCCGCGTCTTCACATTGGCAAAAATTCGCTTCAGGTCGCCGATGCCGGCGCTGACGGCCGCGACCTCGCCCATAGCCTTTTGCACCGCTGCGAACTGCTCCAGCACGCGGCCAAAGCTGGCGCTCATTTGCTGCTCCACGGCGGCGTGCAACTCGGCGCCGACCGTGCGCTCGATGGCGGTCAATCGGGCTGCACTTGCGTCCGCCATGTCCCGCAGCTTGCCTTCCAGCAGCAATGCCATCCGTGCGGACCCTTCGTGCGCCTCCAGCCGGGCCTGCTCCAGGCGTGCGGACATCGCCCGTTCCCCGGCCATCATCTGCGCCCGCGTGGCGTCGGCCTCGACCCGCGCCGCCGCGATGATGTGCTGCGCGGAGGTTCGCAGCGATCCCATGGACGCAGTCAAGCGGAGGACGGCGACGGTCATTGCGGCAAGCAGCAGCGCCGCTGCGGCGGCAACGGCTATCCATGCTTCGGCCGGTAAAGCGTTCAGCCACATCAGCAAAGAAGGAACCGGGGACCCCGTCAAACCGTAACGCTCCTGCTTTGCCCGATTCGCTACACGATTCGCCCGAGTCCCGTATTGACGCCCATTCCGCAGGTGACCCAGTGAGCGACACGCAGGCCCATCCGAAGCTGCCGGCCGTGACCCTCGCCGCTTTGGGAGTCGTTTTCGGCGATATCGGCACTAGCCCGCTCTACGCGGTGCAGCAGTGCTTCACGGATGACCCGGCCTTTGCCAAGGACCCGGCGCTCGTGCTGGGCATCCTTTCGCTGATCCTCTGGTCGATCATTCTCGTTGTGTGCGTGAAATATGTCGGCTTCATCCTGAAGGCCGACCACGACGGAGAAGGCGGCACGCTGGCGCTGCTTGGGCTGATCCGGTCCAAGAAACCGGCTGATCCGTTTGCACGGCCTGGCGCATTGACCCTGCTGGTATTGGCCGGGTCGGCGCTGCTGTACGGGGACGGTGTGGTGACACCCGCCATATCCGTGCTCTCCGCCGTCGAGGGGCTCAAGCTCGCCAGTCCATCGTTCGAACATGTGGTTGTGCCGCTCTCGGCCGGCATTTTGCTCGCGTTGTTCCTGTTGCAACATCTGGGCACAGAGAAGGTCGGGCGCTTCTTCGGGCCAGTGATGCTGCTATGGTTCGCCGCCATCGCAATCATGGGCGTCGTCGCAGCGGCCCAGAACCCAGCGGTTCTCGTGGCCTTCAACCCGCTCTACGGCCTTCGCTTGCTGTTCGGGCAGGGCTGGACCGGATACGCGATTTTGGGCGCTGTGGTGCTGTGTTTCTCCGGCACGGAAGCGCTGTTTGCCGATCTGGGCCATTTCGGCCGGCGCCCGATCGTGCTGGCCTGGTACCTGGTAGTGTTGCCGGCCTTAGGGCTGAACTATCTCGGCCAAACAGCGCGGGTGCTGCAAGACCCGGGCGCTGCCGGCAATCCCTTCTTTGCCATCGTGCCGCACTGGGCGTTGTATCCCGCGGTGCTGCTGGCCACGGCTGCGACCGTGATCGCGTCCCAGGCGCTGATCTCGGGCGCGTTCTCCCTGACGCAGCAGGCGATCAACATGGGGTTTGCGCCGCGCTACGCCGTGATCCACACCTCTAAGGAGGAGCGTGGACAGGTGTACATGCCCGTGATCAACTACGCGCTGATGTTCGGGTGCCTGGCGTTGGTGTTCGGTTTCCGCTCGTCGGAAGCCTTGGGCGCCGCTTATGGCTTGGCCGTGATCGGCACGATGACGACCACCTCCATCGCGTTCTACGTCGTCACCCGGCAGGTGTGGGGCTGGACGGCGGCCCGCGCGGTGCCGCTGGTTGGCATATTCCTCATGGTGGACTTCGCATTCCTGGGGGCAAACCTGGCCAAGCTGCTGTCGGGCGCGTGGGTGCCATTGCTCATCGGCAGCTTCGTATTCGCGATCCTGGTGATTTGGACTGTCGGGCGGGCGCGCTACCGCAAGGCGATCAGCGCCTGGTCGATGCCGGTCGCCGAATTCAAGTCGCTCGCGGCCGGCTGGAAGGACCGTGAGGAAGGCAATGCTATCTTTCTGACTGAAACACCGGACCAAGTCCCCATGATCGGCCGGCAGGCGTGGCTGCGCGGCCACGTGCGGCACGCCAATGTTCTGCTGCTGCGGGTGCAATTCGCGAACTGGCCCTATGTGACCAGGCGTGAGAAGCTGACCATCGAGGACCTCGGCAACGGGATCTACCAAGGCGTCGCAAAGTTTGGTTTCATGCAGACGCCCAATCTGGGCGAAATTTTGCATGAAGGATTGCCGTTCGACGGCAACAATGCAGTGTTCTTCTTGCCGCAAGTCATCGTTGGTAAGGGTCAGTCGCGGTGGGGCGCGTTGCTGCGCCGCTGCTATCTGTTTCTTGGCCGCACCGGCCTTTCGCCAGTGGAATATTTCAGCTTGCCGCCGAACCAGATCGTCTCCGTGGGCATGAAGCTAGAGGCGTGATCGTCAGGACAGGCATATGAAAAACGCCGGGATCGTCGCAGCGACCGCAACGATAATGACGATCGCGCCGTAAAACGA
>CAZZVB010000089.1:5777-16666 GCA_964657445.1 uncultured Burkholderiaceae bacterium
ATTTCCTCCTCGTGGTTCGGTGCGTTGGTGTCGAACACCAGCCGCCAGACAGTGCCGCCAGCGATCGCCGGCAGGGTGAACCCGACCCCTTCATGGTGGGCGTTCAGCACGATGAGCATCGACGAGTCCGACGACATGCGCCGCACGCCCGTGGCCCGCGCCCGGCCGTCGAGCAACATGCCGAAGCACCGCAGATTACCGTCGCGCCAGTCGGCCTCGGTCATCTGCTGCCCGAGCGCGGTGACCCAGGTCACGTCTCGGACGCCGGACTCCGGGTCCAACTCCCCCGTCAAGTAGCGGCCGCGGCGAAGGATCGGGTAGCGATGGCGCAGGGCCGTCAGTTCCTGCACGAACTTGATCAGGCGTTCGCCGCGCTCGCCGATCTCCCAGTCGAACCAACTCGTCTCGTTGTCCTGGTTGTAGGCGTTGTTGTTGCCGCCCTGGGTACGGCCGAACTCGTCACCGGCGAGCAGCATCGGCGTGCCCTGACTGAGCAACAGCGTCGCCAGCATGTTGCGGATCTGGCGCTCCCGCACGGCATTGATCGCCGGGTCATCGGTCGGCCCCTCGATCCCGCAGTTCCAGCTGATGTTGTTGCTGTTGCCGTCCTGGTTGTCTTCGCCGTTCGCCTCGTTGTGCTTCTCGTTGTAGGTGACGACGTCGTTCAGCGTGAAGCCGTCATGCGCGGTCACGAAATTCACCGATGACCAGGGACGGCGGCCGCGCCGGTTGAACTCGCCGGCTGAGGCGGACAAGCGGGCCGCCATCGCGGAGACCGGGGCTTCGGCCTTCCAGAACGCCCGGGTCGTGTCGCGGAACTTGTCGTTCCACTCCGCCCAGCCGGGTGGAAACTGCCCCACTTGATAGCCGCCGGGCCCGATATCCCACGGTTCGGCAATGAGCTTCACGCCGGACAGGACCGGGTCCTGGCGGCACGTGTCGAGGAAGCCGCCGCCCTCGTCGAAGCCGTGATCCTCACGCGCCAGGATCGTGGCCAGGTCGAAACGGAAGCCATCCACGTGCATCTCGGTGACCCAGTAGCGCAGGCTGTCGGTGACCATCTGCAGAACCCGCGGGTGGCTGATATCGACCGTGTTGCCGGTTCCGGTATCGTTGATGTAGCGGCTGCGGTCATCCGGCAGCAGGCGGTAGTAGCTGAGGTTGTCGATGCCGCGGAACGAGAGCGTGGCGCCACGGTGGTCGCCTTCCGCAGTGTGATTGTAAACGACGTCCAGGATCACCTCGAGCCCGGCGTCATGGAAGCGCGCCACCATCTGCTTGAATTCGGAAAACGCGAAGTCCGGACTGTAGGCGAAGCGGGGGTCGGGCGCGAAGAACCCGATGGTGTTGTAGCCCCAGTAATTCGTCAGGCCCTGGTTCAGCAGCCGTTCGTCATTGACGAAGGTCTGCACCGGCAGCAGCTCGACTGACGTCACCCCCAACGAACGGATGTAGTCGAGCACCTCGGGGCTCGCCATGCCGGCGAAGGTGCCGCGATACGAGTCCGGGATCTTGGGGTGCCGCTTGGTAAAGCCGCGCACGTGCGCTTCGTAGAGGATGGTGCGTTCCCAGGGGACCATCGGCAGCGCGTCGCGGCCCCAGGTGAACGCCGGATCGATCACCCGGCACTTCGGCATGAACGGCGCACTGTCGCGGATATCGAACGTCAAATCCTCGTCGCCGGCGCCGATGGTGTAGCCGTAGCAGGCCGGGTCCCACTTCAGCTCCCCGACATGCGCCTTGGCATACGGATCGATCAGCAGCTTGTGGTGATTGAAACGATGACCCGCCTCCGGCGCATAAGGCCCATGCACGCGGTAGCCGTACACCGTTCCGGGACGCGCATCGTGCAGGTAGCCGTGGAACACCTCATCGGTGTATTCGGGCAATTCGATCCGCAGCAATTCCCGCGTGCCGGTTTCATCGAACAGGCAGAGTTCGACCTTATGCGCGTGCGCCGAGAACAGGGCGAAATTGACGCCGAGGCCATCCCAGGTGGCGCCGAGCGGATGCGGCCGTCCCTCGCTGATACGCTGTCTGCTCAAGGCAGCTGGCAATGACTATACTCCGTAGCGATGGTGTTGGCGCTCGCTCACGGTGCCGCTGCCGACAGGGTGGAGAGTGCTGATGATGGTGTCCGGGTTTGAGCAGTTTGTCGTCGGCCAGGTGTTTACCTCAGCGCCACGATCGATCGATGCGACCGCAATCAAGGCATTTGCCAGCCAATTCGATACCCAGCCTCAGCATGTGGACGAAGCCGCAGCAGAACACACCATGTTCGGAACCCTCGTGGCAAGCGGATGGCACACGGCATCGCTGACCATGCGGCTGATGCTGGAAAGTGCGCTGGAGGGGATTAGCGGGCGCGGCATGGGGGTCCGGATCAATGACATCACCTGGTCGGCGCCTGTCGTGCCCGGCGACGAACTGCACGCGGTGAGTGAGGTTGTGGAACTGCGGCCATCCCGGTCCAAGCCGGACCGGGGCTTGATCGTGATGAAGACCAGCACCCGAAACCAGCATGGCCAAACGGTGCAGGAAATGACGGGCACGCTCCTGGTGCTGCGGAGCGACGCTTCGGTTTGAACGGCCTGATAGGTCGCGCTTCGCTGATCCGTTCTACTCGGCCGCATGGTCGAGCGGCACATCCACCAGCATCGCCAATTGCGGGCCCAGTGTGCTGAGGTCGCGTTCCGCCACGCAGCAGAGGTATTGGCACGAGTCCGGCTCCCGGTCTGCGCTCTCCGGCAGCAACTGGCCGTCCGGCCCGAGCGGCACAGCTGTCAGCCCCAGCCCGCCATAGACCTTCAGCATCGAGCGGCTGGCCCGCCAGACCGCCGGATCGAGACCTTCCTGAGCCGCCAGGTCGCGCAGCCGCCAGATCGCCGAGGCCCGGTCGGACGGCGCGCCCGCTGGATCTCCCAGGCCTAGCATGACGCGCCCGATGCGGCGGAACGGGATTCCCGATCGCCCGGCTTCCCCCATAACGATGCCATCCGCCTCAACCGGGGGCTCTGCGCCAAGCGAGGCGTAGCGCAGGCGCCCCTCGCCCGACCAGGGCAGCCAACTGACATGCCCAGGCCGCAGAAGCCGCCAGATCGCCAGCAACGCCAGCAGGACGGCCAACGCCATCAGAACGCGCAAGCCGTTCGGCAAATCGGGGGACAGCACGATCTCCCACCACGAATTGTCGGACAGGCGCCGGACCTGGGGCTCGAACGCGCCAAGCCCAAACACGCACACCGCCAGCGCAATCAGGGGCAGCAGCACGTCGGCCTGGTATGTGCCGGTGAGCAGTTGGGCATGCCGGTAGAAAGCATCGCGGAATGGCGCAACCAGCAGGGCCGACAGCACCAGCAAGCCGGAAATCCAGAGTTGGTCGCCCTGTGCCGCGACGTAGCCCGCGGCCACCAGCAACAGGGCGATCGTCGCACCCCAGGCCAGCGTCACACGCTGCGACAGGCCGATCGCCAGCACCATCAGCGCCGCCCCGATCAGCGATGGAATGAACTGGCCCGCCCCCGCCGCCATATCCGCAAAGTCCGGATCGATCCAGGAGAAGTCCGGCCGGCCATCCAGCACGCCGAGCGACAGCAGCAGCGCGCCGCACATGGCGACGGCACCGGTCGCGGCGCCAACGGCGAAGTCCGGCTCGCTCATGCGGCCGAGCGACTGGGCGGTCCGGGCCAGCGCCCCCGTCTTCAGCAAGGCGCCGCCCCGCAGCAGGATCTCGTTGCCCGCGAACAGCGTCCCGGCGAGGAACAGCGGAATGATGTAGTAATACAGCCGGAACACCAGGATCGCGCCGAGAATGACCGGCGCCGGCAAATAGGGTTCCAAGCCCAGCAGCATGGCGGTGTCGAACACGCCGATGCCGCCGGGCAGGTTCGCCAGCAGGCCGGCGCTGTAGGACGCCAGGTAGCAGGCCAGGAAGCGCAAATAGGTGAGGCCAGGCGTCTCCGGCACCAGCGCGTAGAAGATGGCGGCCGTCACCGCCACGTCCACCGAGGCGAGCGTCACCTGAACGACGGCCATCTTCCAGTTGGGCAGGTTGAACTCGTGTCCCCGCACGCGGATCGTGCCGGCAAACTTCGAGATCACGATGTAGGTGGCGACCACCACCCACATCGCGGCGCCGATTGTGTAGAACGCCCAAAGCGGCAGAAAGGCGCTGAAGAACGGCACCGACATCGGTTCGAAGAACAGGATGCAGCCGCCGAGGACCAAGCCGCCAAGACCGAATGTCAGGGAGCAGAAGCCGACGACCTTTGCGATCTGCACAGGGGTCAGTCCCCAGTGCGAATACAGCCGGTAACGGACGGCGGCGCCTGAGACGGCGGCAAAGCCCAGGTTGTGCGACAGCGCATAGGCGCAGAAGGATGCGAACGCGACCCGGCGGTAGCTCACCTTGTGCCCGGCGTAGATCGTCCCGAGCCGGTCGTAAAACGTCAGCACGCCATAGGACACGACTGTCCATGCGAAGGAGATCACGAGCGCACGGGGCGGGATCGCGGACAGCGATGCCTTGATATCGGCGACCTTGAGGTGCCGGAACTCCCGCTGGACGACGTAGATCGCGCCGAACAGCAGCGCCACGCCCAGCAGGGCGGGCAGGTGGCGAAGGAGCCGCTTCAAGCCGCTGCTGCCGAACGGTTCAACGCGGACCGGATCAAGGCGACCGTCTCGCTTACGCCGTACAGGGCGACGAACCCGCCGAAGCGCGGACCTTCCTGTTGGCCGAGCAACACCTGATACAGGCAATCGAACCAGTTCTTCAGGGCCGGGAAGGGGTGGCGCTTGCCCACCGCATAGACCTCGTCCTGGATGGCCTCCGGGGTCGCATCGACAGGCATCGTCGCCAGTGTATCGGCGAGGTCCTGCAAGGCCGCGGCTTCCACCGCGGTGGCGTCGCGATACTGCTTCGTCGGACGCACGAAATCCCGGTAGTAGGCGACGGCGTGGTCCACCAGCCGGGCCAGGAACGGAGTGGTGTCCGGGCCGGCGCCCGGCCGGTAGCGCTGGATGAAGCCCCAGAGCATGTCCGGCCGGTCGGCGTTCACAACACTCGCCAGGTTCAGCAGCATGGTGAAAGGAATGGGGCTGCCGGCATCGTTTGCGACCCGGCCGCCGCCGATATGCCAGGCCGGGTTCGCCGGGTCATCGCCGCCGCGGCCGGCATTCGCGATGTAATCGTCAACGGTGCGCGGTATCACGTCAAAGAACAGCCGCTTTGCGCGCTGTGGCTGGTGATACATGAACTGGCTCAGGCTTTCGGCGGGCGCGTAACGCAGCCACTCGTCCACCGACAAGCCATTGCCCTTGCTCTTGCTGATCTTCTGCGCCTGCTCGTCCAGGAACAGCTCATAGGTGAAGCCGACCGGCGGTGGTGATCCCAGCACCCGGCACACTTGCCCGGACAGGCGAACGCTATCGATCAGGTCCTTGCCGCTCATCTCATAATCGACGCCGAGCGCATGCCAGCGCATCGCCCAGTCGGCCTTCCACTGCAGCTTGCAGGCGCCGCCGGTGACGGGCGTGGTGAAGCGCTCGCCGTTGCGGTCCGTCCACGTAACGGTGCCTGCGGCCGGTTCGGTCTGCTCGATCACCACCTGCATGACCTCGCCGGTATGGGGGTGGATCGGCAGAATGGGGGAGTAGGTCGCCCGCCGGTCGGGCCCGAGCGTCGGCAGGATGACGGCGCGGATCTCCTCATGCAGGGCGAGCACACGCAGCAGGGCGGCATCGAAGCGGCCGGAATTGTAGTAGTCGGTGGCGGACGCGAACTCGTATTCGAATCCGAAGCTGTCCAGGAAGGCGCGCAGACGCGCGTTGTTGTGCGCGCCGAAACTTTCATGCGTGCCGAATGGATCGGGGATGCGGGTCAGCGGCTGGCCGATATACTGCCGCAGCATATCGCCATTCGGCACATTGTCCGGGACCTTGCGCAGGCCATCCATGTCATCGCTGAAGGCCAGCAGGCGCGACGGCTTTCCGGTCAAGACCGTGAAGGCGTGCCGCACCCAAGTCGTGCGCGCCACCTCGCCGAACGTGCCGATATGCGGCAGGCCGGACGGTCCGTAGCCGGTTTCGAACAAGGCCTCGGCCTTGCCGGACGCGTCCAGCCGGGCGGCAACCTTGGCGGCTTCCTCGAACGGCCACGCTTTTGGAAGCGTCGAGTTGTTGCGAACTGTGTCGGGCATTCTTTGCACGCTAGGAATTGCGCCCTTTCCGGTCAATCGGCGGAGCGCCGTACGCAGCGAGGCGACGACACTTTCGTTGCCGCCGATCATACACGAGGCGGCGTGCTTGCTCGCCACGACGCTATGTCACGGCATATACCATAACAATGGCCTCTTCACCCGCATGACGCCGCAAGCCGCCTCGGTCATTGCCGGCCATGGACGCGCCTGCATTCTGACGGAAGATGGCGAGTTCGCATCGGGCAGCCCGAAAGAGATCATCGCTCTGCTTGGCGACGGCGCGCCGCTGGTCGTGCATGCGCCAGTGACGTTCCGCCGGCTCGGCCTGCGGCCAAGGGCCTGTTTCGACCTTCTGGAGCTGTGGGCCTTCGCACGTCCGGCCACCTCAGTGGCTCCGACGGCCCGCGGCCTTGCCCTCGCGCTGGAGATGAAACTACCTGAGACCATGGAGGACGCGGCCGCCCTGCTGCCCGATCTGGTCCAGGCATTGCTGATGCGGTTGCACAATGGGCGCGATACGCCGGTCAACCGGGATGCCGCCGGGCTTGCTGAGCGGATGGGGCAATCCGGCTGGATGTGGGCGCCGTTCGTCCTGGCGGCACTGGGCGGCCCAGCCGCATCAGCGCCGGACGCGTTGCGCGTGTGGAAGCGCCTTCCGGAATGGGAGGACGAGGCCCCGCCGCCCCAGCCGGCCGCCCGGCCCGTCGCTGCCGCTGATGCGCGGCGGCGACTCGCCGACATCCTTGGCGAAGGGGCCGAGCAGCGGCCCGGCCAGGCGGATTACGCGTCGGCGGCCACAGCCGCATTCCAGCCGCGGGAAACACGCGGCGACCCGGTGACCGTTCTGGCCGAAGCCGGGACGGGAACCGGCAAGACCCTGGGCTACGTGGCGCCCGCGAGCCTTTGGGCCGAGCTGAACGGCGCGCCCGTGTGGATCAGCACCTATACAAGGCATCTGCAGCGCCAGGTCGAAGCCGAGCTGGCCAGGCTGCACCCGGACGCGGTGCAGCGCCGCCGCCGCGTGGTCGTGCGGAAGGGGCGTGAGAACTACCTCTGCCTGCTAAATTATGAAGACCGTGTGAATAGTCTGGCCGGTGCAAAAGGATCTGCCGGCGTGATCCCGCTCGGCCTGCTGGCGCGCTGGGCGGCGGCGAGTTCGGATGGGGACATTGCCGGTGGCGACTTGCCGGGCTGGTTCTCCGAACTGTTCGGGCCGGCAGCGCTTCTGGGCCTGGCGGACCGGCGCGGCGAATGCATCCACGGAGCCTGTCCGCATTACCGGCGCTGCTTCGTGGAGCACACGATCCGGCGCGCCCGCACGGCCGAACTGGTGGTGGCGAACCACGCGCTGGTCATGATCCAGGCCGCCCAGGGATTTAACGATGGCGGCGGCCAAAGCGGCGCGGAGGGCGGCGCCGTGCCGACGCGCTACGTCTTCGACGAGGGACACCACGTATTCGACGCTGCGGATAGCGCGTTCGCCGCCGTGTTCAGCGGCATCGAAGGTGCGGAGCTGCGCCGCTGGCTGCTGGGCGCGGAAGGCGGTCCGTCCCGCGCGCGCGGCCTGCGACGCCGCTTGGATGAACTGGTCGGCGGCCGGCCCGAGATCGAGGCTCCGCTGGATGCCGCCTTGCAGGCAGCTCGGGCGCTGCCGGCGCCGGGCTGGTCGATGCGCTTATCCGACCCCGCGCCCGACCTCGGCGGCCTGGAGGCCGGCCAGGCCAATGTGTCGGAGGCGCTGCTGCACCTCGTGCGCCATCAGGTCCTAGCCAGGACACCCGGCGGGGAACTCTCCGCCACCGAGGGCCGGCGCGCGATGCTGGAGTGCGACCTGCATCCACTGCATCCGGACATGGCTGGTGCCGCCGCTCGCCTGGAACGCGCGATGGGACGGATCGCGGAGCCGCTCAGGACCGTGGTGTCCCGCCTCAACCAGCGCCTCGACGAGGAGGCCGACGAACTCGAAGCCGCCACGCGTGGCCGGATCGAGGCGGCGGCCCGCGTGATCAAGCACCGCGCGGTGGACCGGCTGGCCGCGTGGCAAGCCATGCTGAGCGAGATGGCCAACGAGCCGCCCGAGCCGGGGGAGCGGCCGGCGCACGTCACCTTCCTCCAACTCGACCGGCGTGAGGCGGGTGACCGCGATGCGGGCGTGCACCGCCACTGGCTCGATCCGACCGTGCCCTTCACCGCGACCCTTGCCGCGTCCAGCCACGGGCTGCTGATCACCAGCGCCACGTTGCGCGATGGCGGTGAACAGGATGTGGAACTGGCGTGGGCCGCGGCGGAGGCCCGGGTTGGGACGCCTCATCTTCCGTCGCCCGCGATCCGGGCGGCGGTCGCGAGCCCATTCGACTATGCCCGGCAGACCCGCGCCTTCGTGGTGACGGATGTCGGACCTGATATCCCCGCGCTCGCCGCCGCGTTCCGCACTCTATTCATGGCATCGGGCGGCGGAGGTCTCGGCCTGTTCACCGCGATCAGCCGCTTGCAGGCCGTGCATGGGCGCATCGCCCCTGCGCTCGAGCAAGCGGGCATTCCGCTGCTGGCACAGCACGTCGATGCCATGGACAATGCGACCTTGGTCGATGTGTTTCGCACCGAAACCGATAGCTGCCTGCTCGGAACCGACGCGATGCGAGATGGCGTGGATGTGCCCGGCCGGGCGCTCCGGCTGGTGGTGTTCGAACGGGTGCCCTGGCCACGGCCCGACATTCTGCACCGGGAGCGCCGCATCCATCTCTCGGGCGGCGATCCACGCGGCTATGACGATGCTGCCGCGCGGCTGAAGCTGCGGCAGGGCTTCGGCCGCCTGATCCGTGCTGCCAGCGACCGGGGCGTGTTCGTGCTGCTCGATCGCCGGGCACCCAGCCGGCTGATGTCGGCGTTGCCGGCCGGCGTGGAGGTGCAACGGCTCGGCTTGGCGGAGGTGGCTGCTCAAACACGTGTGTTCTTGGAACGTTCGAAGACGGCCTTGATCTCGTCCCCTGCTTAGATCAGGGTTTCGCTGGAAAAGGGGACGATGATGCTCGCAGAAATTGGGTTGGACCCGCAGGAAGCGCTGGTCTGCACCATGGTGCTGGTCGCGGCGACAGATGGCGGCATCACCGACCGGGAGATCGGCGTGATGTCCGGCCTGGTGCAGACCTTGCCGGCGTTCAACGGCTTTTCGTCAGGACAGCTGGACGCGGCCACCGAGGCAGCGATCGACTTGCTGCGTGAGGATGAAGGATTGGCTCACGCCGGCCGGTTGATCCGTGCCGCACTGCCGCCGCGCTTGCGGGAGACGGCCTACGCCCTGGCGTGCGAGGTCGTCGCGGGGGATGGCTTCGCCACGCAATCCACGCTCCAGATGCTGGAGTTCGTGCTGGGAGAACTCCACCTCGATCCGCTCGTGGCCTCCGCCATCGAACGAGGCGCACGCGCCCGCTACCGCCGGGTCGAGGATAGCTGAGGCGTTACGACATTCGGGAACAGACAGGCCGAAGCTCGCGTTGATTGCCAATTACAGGAGGCAATATGAGCGATCAGACCAGTGCCAAGCCGGGCCCGGCAATGCCGGGGGCTGTGTCCGAGGTGCAAGGCACCTTCCCGTCCGATGCGGCGATGCAGGATGCGATCGGCAAACTTACGATGGCTGGTTTCAACCGTGCGGATTTGAGCCTGCCGACGACCGCCCCGGGGGCGTCTTCGGCGACACCCGATCAGGGTGCTAGCGCCCCCACGACCGATACGGATCTGCGCCAGGCACGCACGTTGGGCACGAGCATGGCCGGCTATGCGGGTGCCTTCGCGGCGGCAGGGGCTACGGTTGCGACGGGGGGTGCGGCTGGCGTTGCCATCGCTGCGGCGGCGGCCGTGGGCATTGGCTCCGCGCTTGCCGCAAATGCGGTGGGCACAACTGCGAAAGCGACCCAAGAGGAAGATCGGAACGAAGCGGCTTCGGCCGGCCGGCTGGTTCTGGCGGTTCATGCAGAAACCGCCGCTAAACAGGCCGAGGCGGAGCAGATCATGCGGGAGTCGGGGGCGACAGCGGTTGCCGCCGTGCGGCGCGTTGACCAAGCGGCAGCCGGCGTGGACTCAACCGGATGGACGGGCTGACCAACAAGCGCCCGACACAATCATAGGCGAGATGCCGGCCCAATCAGGGCCGGCAGTTCGTTCAGGCGAGCTTCAGGTTGCTGGCCGCAGCCTTGCCGCGCTCCATCACCACGTCATAGCTGACCTTTTGGTTCTCATCGAGGCCGCGCAGGCCTGCTGCTTGAACGGCTGTGATGTGAACGAACACATCCTTGCCGCCGTCCTGCGGCATGATGAAGCCGAAACCCTTGGTGGTGTTGAACCACTTAACCGTACCCATAGCCATAGCTGCGTCAAACTCCGTCAGCGTACCTGGCAAATGCCCGGCACTTGTAGACAATCGTACCCGAAGACGGCTTGAAGGCAGCACCCGATGGGTGGAGGCGCAGCAAGGCGGAGGCGGAATCGCGATTGCGAGCGCCATCATTCGCAGCAATACGCGCGCGAGTCAATTGAACGTCGATGACAGCTATAAGGCAGCTCGAGGCGCAGGCGCCGCAAACGCAAAGGGAGCGGCCATTGCTGGCCGCCCCCTTCGTGATCGATACGCCAGGTCTAGGCGCGATGGGCTTGGACTTAGAAGTCCATGTCGCCCATGCCGCCCATCCC
>CAZZVB010000090.1:0-16597 GCA_964657445.1 uncultured Burkholderiaceae bacterium
GGCGGGCGGCGCCGCGGCTCGCCCGGCCCACTGCTCCACGAGCGACGACGGCGACTACGCGTGCGACTTCAAGGCGACGGACAAGGATGGCAGCTTCCAGATCACCGCCCGCGGCAAGCCGCTCTACATCATGGTGATGGAGGAGCCCGGCCGGGCGGAAGCCTTCGTCAATCTCGGCAACCGCAACATCAGCCTCGCCGGCACCTATGTCCGCAGCGCGTCCGACCCGGCCTGCTGGGTGAGCGATAGCACGGCCGCCCGCATCTGCGTCAGATAGCAGCAGGACCACGATTGACCCCGGCGGGGCCTGCGCGCGATACAGCCCGGATGATCCTGCTGATCGATAATTACGACAGCTTCACCTTCAACTTGTTCCATTTGCTGGGCGAGGCGGGCGTCGCTTGCCAGGTGAAGCGTAACGATGCGCTGAGCGTCGAAGCGGCCATGGCGATGGCGCCCGAAGCCATCGTGCTGTCGCCCGGGCCTTGCACGCCGGACGAGGCAGGGATCTGCCTCGGCCTGATCACGGCGGCGGCTGGGCGCATTCCGGTGCTCGGCGTCTGCCTCGGCCATCAGGCCATCGGTCAAGCCTTCGGCGGGATCGTGCAGCGCGCACCTGCGCCGATGCATGGCAAGGTCGGCCGGGTGGAGCACGCCGGGTCCGACATCTTCGCAGGCTTGCCCAGCCCGTTCGAAGCCGTGCGCTATCATAGCCTGATCGTGGACCGCGCCACCATGCCCGACGCGTTGGAAGCGACGGCATGGACCGAGGACGGGTTGGTCATGGGGCTACGGCACCGAACCCTGCCGCTGTTCGGCGTGCAGTTCCATCCGGAAAGCATCGCGTCGGAGCACGGCCGCGACATCGTGGCGAACTTCCTGGCCATCGCCAGGGGCGCCAACGCGCCCCGCCGCGCCGCCTGACCACGCGGTGGACAATAACCTCAAGCCTGTCATCGCGAGGCTCGCGCGGGGTGAAACGCTCTCCGAGGTGGAGTCGGAAGCCGCCTTCGGGCTGATCATGTCCGGGGAGGCGACGCCGGCACAGATCGCCGGGCTCCTGATGATGATGCGGCTGCGCGGCGAGACGGTGCCCGAGATGGTCGGTGCGGTGCGCGCGATGCGGGCGCGCATGGTGGCGATCGCCACGCCGGACGGTGCGGTCGATGTCTGCGGCACGGGCGGCGACGGGGCCGGCACGCTGAACGTCTCGACCGCGGTGACCTTCGTGCTCGCGGGCCTGGGCGTTCCCGTCGCCAAGCATGGCAACCGCGCCTTGTCGTCCCGCACCGGCGGCGCCGACGTCCTGACCGAGTTGGGCGTCAACGTCGATGTCCCGTTGGACCGGCTGGCGGGCGTGCTGGGCGAGGCGGGCTGCACCTTCCTGTTTGCGCCGCGCCACCATGCCGCCCTGCGTCACGCCGCCGGGCCGCGGGTTGAGCTTGGGACGCGTACGATCTTCAATTTGCTGGGCCCGATGACGAACCCGGGGCGGGTGACCCGCCAGCTCACCGGCGTGTTCGACCCGGCCTGGTTGCGGCCCATGGCGGAGACATTGGCGCAGCTTGGCACGACCGATGCGTGGCTTGTGCATGGGCAAGGATTGGACGAATTGACCACGGCGGGCGACAACCAGGCCGTGATCCTGGCTGGCGGCCGCATCGTCGAGCGGATCGTGACGCCGGAGGAAGCGGGGCTGTCGCGGTCCCCGATCGAGGCGATCAAAGGTGGCGAAGCGGCGCAAAACGCGGCTGCACTGCTCGCGTTGCTGGATGGAGCGCCGGGCGCCTATCGCGACACCGTCCTGCTGAACAGCGCGGCGGCACTCGTGGTGGCCGGCCGTGCGGACACACTCACGGAGGGCGCGGCGGCAGCGGCAAGTGCGATCGAGAGCGGGGCGGCCTTGGCCGCACTCGATCGGCTCCGGCAGGCGACGGCCTAGGAAGGACGCGTACGATGGACCAGCACATGCCCGACGTGCTCAAGCGCATCTGTGGCGATACCTTGCAGGAAGTCAGGCAGCGGCAGCACGCGATGCCGGTCGAACTGCTCCGCAAGAAGATCATCGAGAGGCACGATCACCCGCGCGGGTTCGCGTCTGCCTTGAAGGACGCCGTTGTGGCGGGCCGCTGCGGGCTCATCGCCGAAATCAAGCAGGCGAGTCCATCCGGCGGCCTCATCCGGCCGGATTTCGACCCAGCGGCCATCGCGCTCGCCTACCAGGCCGGCGGGGCGACGTGCCTGTCGGTGCTGACCGATATGCCGTATTTCCAAGGGGAACCCGCGCATCTCCGTGCAGCGCGTGCCGCTTGCAAGCTGCCGGTGCTGCGCAAGGACTTCATGGTTGACCCGTGGCAGATCTACGAGAGCCGCGCGATGGGGGCCGATTGCGTCCTGCTGATCATGGCCGCGCTCACCAACGAACTTGCCATCGAAATGGAGGGCGTTGCCCGCTCGCTGGAGATGGACGTGCTCGTGGAAGTGCATGACCGGCAGGAGCTGGACCGCGCGCTCGGACTGCAAACCACTCTGGTGGGCGTGAACAACCGCAATCTCAAGACGTTGCAGACGGATCTAGAGACAACCATACAACTAGCGCCGTTCGTGCCGCCGGACCGGCTGCTGATCACCGAAAGCGGCATCCGCAACCGGGACGACGTGCACCGGCTGGGCGCCGTCGGGGCGCAATGCCTGCTGGTGGGGGAAAGCTTGCTGCGCCAGCCCGACCTCGGTGCGGCGATCCATGACCTTCTCGGCACTTGCGCGACGTCGTGAGCCTTACGCATTTCGACGCTGCCGGGCAGGCCATCATGGTGGATGTGTCCGGCAAACCGGAGACGGCGCGGTCGGCGACGGCGCGCGCGCGGGTGGTGATGCAGCCGGACACGCTGGCCGTCGTGCTGGCCGGTTCTGCCAAGAAGGGCGACGTGCTGGGAACGGCGAGATTGGCCGGCATCATGGCCGCCAAGCGCACGGCGGACCTCATTCCGCTCTGTCATCCGCTGCCGATTTCAGCGGTCACCGTCGATCTTTCGGGCGGTGACAACGTGGTGGAGATCACGGCGACGGTGCGCACCACGGGCCGGACCGGCGTGGAGATGGAGGCCCTGACCGCGGCGACAGTCGCCGCCCTCACGGTCTATGACATGTGCAAAGCCATGGACCGCGGCATGCGGATCGAGGCGGTGCGCGTCGTGCATAAGGCAGGCGGCAAATCCGGCGAATTCGTTCAGGAGTAGCCCCGTTTATGATCAGCGTCAGCGAGGCGCGGGCCCGTATCCTGGCACCGTTGCGGCCGACCAGGGCCGAAACCGTGGCCTTGGCCGAAGGGTGGGGACGGGTGCTCGCGGCGCCCGTCGTGGCACGGCTGACGCAGCCGCCATCCGATGTCAGCGCCATGGACGGCTACGCCTTGCGGACGGTGGATGGCGTGCTGGGCGGCCGGTTGCGCGTGGTGGGAGCGGCGCCGGCCGGGCATCCGTTCACCGGGCGGGTGGATGCCGGGGAGGCGGTCCGCCTGTTCACGGGCAGCGTAGTGCCGTCCGGCACCGATACGATCCTGCTGCAGGAAGACGCGCTGCGTGACGGCGACGCGATCGAGGTCCGGGAAGCCTGCGTGTCCGGCCGCCATATCCGGCGGGCCGGGCAGGACTTCCAAGCGGGTGATGTGCTGCTGAAGCCGGGTCGCCGCCTCGGCGCGCGTGACATTGGCGTGGCCGCCGCGGCCAATCACCCATGGCTGACGGTTTACCGCCGGCCGCGGATCGCGATCCTTGCGACCGGGGATGAGATCGCGATGCCGGGCGAGCCGATCGTGGCCGGCGGGATCGTGAGTTCGAACTCGCATGCGATCGCCGCTTTGGTGCGGGCCGGCGGCGGCGACCCGGTGCTGCTGCCGGTGGTGGGCGACGATCGCGCGGCCATCGCCGCCGCCGTCGACTCGGTTTCTGGGACCGACATGCTGGTCACCACCGGCGGGGCGAGCGTGGGCGAGCATGACCTCGTGCAGGAGGCGCTGGCCGAGCGCGGGTTCGAACTGGATTTCTGGAAGATCGCAATGCGGCCGGGCAAGCCGCTGATTGCCGGGCGTGTCGCCGATACGCCCGTGCTTGGATTGCCTGGCAATCCAGTCTCGGCGCTGATTTGCGCGGCGCTGTTCCTGCTCCCGTCCCTGGACGTACTGGGTGGCCTGCAGGCTGCCGCCCCCCGGACGGAGCGGGCCATACTGGGCGCTCCGCTGCGGGAGAACGATGCCAGAGCGGATCATTTGCGCGCGACGCTCGAGGTTGGGGCGGGCGGCCTGCTGGTCGCAACCCCGTTCCCCCGGCAGGACTCAGGCATGCTGACGCTTCTGGCGCGGGCAGATGCGCTGGTGCTGCGCGCGCCCCATGCACCGGCTTTGCCTGCGGGGGGCGAGGTGGAGGTCATCCGGCTCGATACGCTGGGCCTGTAGGTATGACAGTGCCGTTGTGTTTTGTATGGAACGCTTGACGGCGCGAAAGGAACCAACGTAGAACGCCAAGCGGTTGCCGGTTTGTTCCACCGGAGTCGTCCGCAGGAGTTTGGCGATGTTGACGCGTAAGCAGCATGAACTGCTCATTTTCATAGACCATCATCTTCGCAGCACCGGCTTCTCGCCATCGTTCGAGGAGATGAAGGACGCGCTTAATCTGCGGTCCAAGTCCGGCATTCACCGGCTGATTTCGGCGCTTGAGGAACGGGGCTTCCTGCGGCGTCACCATCACCGCGCCCGCGCGCTGGAAGTGGTCCGGCTGCCGGAGAAGATGGTCGAAGCTCCGCGCGCCTCGGAAGCGCCTGCGTTTGCTCCGAACGTGATCCGCGGCGATTTTAGCGGGAACCGCCTCGCCGGGGTCAAGGCTGCCACCGATGCCGCGGCCGTGTCGCTACCGCTCTACGGCCGGATCGCAGCCGGCCAGCCGATCGAAGCATTGCGCGACGGCGGCAGTCATATCGAGGTGCCCGTCGCCATGCTCGGCAACGGGGAGCATTACGCGCTCGAAGTCGCCGGCGACTCGATGATTGAGGCCGGTATTCTCGACACCGACACGGTGATCATCCGCAAGGGCGAAACCGCCGAAACCGGGCAGATCGTCGTGGCCATGGTGGATGATACGGAAGTCACGCTGAAGCGGCTGCGCAAGCGCGGCAGCACGATCGTGCTGGAACCTGCCAATCCGAAATATGAGGTGCGGATTTTCCCGGCGGACCGGGTGAAGGTGCAGGGGCGGCTCGTGGGCCTGATCCGGCGCTACTAAGCGCCGGTCAGGACTCCGCAGCGGCCCGGCGGGCGATGGCTTCCTCGGCGCTTGCGACGCCGCCGTGGGCGGCCGACCAGGCAACCGGGTTTTCCAGGAACTTGCGGACCTCCGACAGCGCGGCGTCGGCGAAATAGGGCCGGTCACGGCAGGCCTCGAGCACATCCCACCAGGTGCAGAGGTGGTGCAGCGTGATGTCCATCTGGGCGAGGGTTTCGAAGCTGCCCGGGAAGACGCCGTAGAAGAACACCACGAAAGCGTGGTTGACGATGGCGCCGGCGTCCCGCAGCGCCTGAGCGAATTGGATCTTGCTGCGGCCATCCGTCGTCAGGTCTTCGACCAGAAGTGTTTGTTTGCCTTCCGGAACATCGCCTTCGATCAAAGCGTTGCGTCCGAAGCCCTTCGGCTTCTTGCGCACATACGCCATGGGGGCCAGCATGCGGTCTGCAATCCAGGCGGCGAACGGTATTCCCGCCGTTTCGCCGCCGGCAACCGCTTCGATGGTTTCAAATCCTATGTGGCGACCAATCTTCTCGACACCCAGTTCGCAGATCTTGGCACGGGCGCGAGGGAAATAGATGATTCGGCGGCAATCGATATAGACCGGCGACTTCCAACCGGACGTGAAGGTGTATGGTTCCTCGGGACGAAAGTTGACGGCTTTGATCTCAAGCAGGATGCGCGCCGTCGTAAGCGCAGCGTCTCGGTCCCAATCGGTTTGGTGCTCGCGCGGCATAAGCGGCCCTTTCTCGTCAGGCGGATTCGATACAGGCTGCCGCCGCTGCCGTCCATGCCGGGTCATCCCGCATGCGTGACCCGGCGGGCCTGCGCCGGCCCATCTCCTTGTTTACCGACGAGATCGCGCCAGTCTGGGTGCTCGATGATCCGTATGACGGCGCGTCGTCGCAGGCGATCGGCATCGCCGAACGTCTAGGCGTCCCGCACCTGCGCGTGCCGTTGGCCTGGACATGGCGGGCTTGGTCGGCAGGGCTGCTGCGCCGCGGGTCGCTCCGTGGGCTGGCCTCGTCCGGCTGGCCGTTCTCCGCGCCGCGCGGCCCTGCGCTGGCCATCTCCGCCAGCCGCCGGTCCGAAGCGGTGGCGCTCTGGCTGCGGGAGTCGTTCGGCACGCGCATCGTGCATTGCGGGGTTCCGCGGTTGCGGTCGCGTCAATTCGATTTGCTCGTCGTGCCCCGCCACCTGCGTCCGCCGGAGGCGCCGAACGTGCTGCCGGTGCTGGGTGAACCGCACCGGCTCTCCCCGCTGGCGCTTTCGCAGGCCCGCGTCGCCTGGGCGGGGCGGCTCTCGCATCTGCCGCGCCCCTTGATCACCCTGCTGGTCGGCGGCGGCCGCGGCGGGGAGTTGCGCCCGGCCACCGCCAACGCGCTGGCCCGCCAGGTCTCCCGGCTGGCCGCGGCCAATGGCGGCTCGGTGCTCGCCACCACCAGCCGGCGCACCGGCAATGCCGCATCGGATGCCTTGGCAGCCGGGCTAGCACCCTGCATGCACCTGATCTATCGCTGGGGAGAGCCTGGTGAGAATCCCTATGCAGGCATGATCGGGTTGGCGGATGCCATCGTCGTCACGGGCGATTCCGCCAGCATGATCAGCGAGGCGTGCGGCGGCGAGGCGCCCGTGCTGATCGCCAGCATGAACGACATGCCGCACAGCGTGCGCCTGCACCAAACGCTCTATCGCGCCGGGCAGGCTCGTCCGCTCGGTCATGCGATCACGCCGTGGGATCGCACCCCGCTGGACGAGGCCGGCCGGGCCGCCACCGAGATCCGCTCGCGCATGTCGGTCGGCCCGCAAGCAGTGGATTGACCGGCCCGGCGACTGGAAGCAGGGTCCGCCCATGGATCGCACCTATAAGATAGCCGTCATTCCCGGCGACGGGATCGGCAAGGAAGTCGTCCCCGCCGCGCTCGAGGTGCTGGACGCTGCCGCAACCCGGTTTGGCTTCACCCTCAAGCCCACCCATTACGACTGGTCCTGCGAGACCTACGTCAAAACCGGGGCGATGATGCCGCCGGACGGGCTGGACCAGCTGAGCGAGTCGGACAGCGTGCTGCTCGGCGCCGTTGGCTGGCCGGGTGTTCCCGATCACATCTCGCTGTGGGGCCTGCTGATCCCGATCCGGCGCGGCTTCGACCAGTACGCCTCGGTCCGGCCCTGCAAGCTGATGCCGGGCGCCCGCACGCCGCTGGCCGGCCGCACGGAGGCCGACATCGACTTCATCGTCGTGCGCGAGAACACCGAAGGGGAATATTCCTCTGTCGGCGGCCGTATGTATGACGGGACCGAGCATGAGTTCGTCAGCCAGCAAAGCATCTTCAGCCGGCGCGGCACCGATCGGGTGATGCGCTACGCCTTCGAATTGGCGATGAAGCGGCCGCGGCGCCACGTCAGCTCCGCGACCAAGTCCAACGGCATCACCATCACGATGCCGTATTGGGATGAGCGCTTTGCCGCCATGTCCGCGCAGTATCCGGACGTCCAGACCGCGCAGTACCACATCGACATCCTGTGCGCGCAATTCGTGCAGCACCCGGACTGGTTCGACGTGGTCGTTGGTTCCAACCTGTTCGGCGACATCCTATCGGATCTGGGCCCGGCGGTGGCAGGGAGCATCGGCATCGCGCCATCCGCCAACCTGAACCCGGAGCGGCTGTATCCGTCGATGTTCGAGCCCGTGCACGGCTCGGCGCCGGACATTGCCGGGAAGGGCATCGCGAACCCGATCGGGCAGATCTGGTCGGCGGCCATGATGCTGGACCATCTTGGCGAGGCGGAGGCCGCAGCCGCCATCATCGCCAGCTTCGAAGCCTTGTTGCGCGAAGGCGGTCCGCGCACCCGGGACATGGGCGGCCAGGCCGGCACCGCGGATGTCGGCCGCGCGATTGCCGAAGATGTCCGGTCCGCCTCACGGACGTAGCCGCATGGCGCTTGAAGGCGCCACGTGCCACGCCTAGTATGAGGGGAGAATTGCGAGTGATTCGCATGTGGAGCAGGGTTTGGGACGGGACCACACGATAATCGGCCGGCGTTGTGAGCGGGCAGTCGTGACTGCCTACCGGGAGTTACGCGCGACCGGCAATGCGGATATGGACGCATTCCGCGCTTGCACGGTGCTGTACCGCATCCACCACCCCGAAGCCTCGATCAACGAAGCTCGCCGGCTCGTCTCCGAATGGATCGACCACCACGTCGTCCGAAAGGACCCTGGGCCAACCCCGGGATGCGAGTGCGGCAACGACTGAGCCGAATGGCAACCTGACGTGCCGGGCTAGAGTTTGACACCCGAAATCATCGGCCATCGCGGCGCCCGCGCGCTGTTTCCCGAAAACACGCTCGCCGGCTTTTCCGCGACTCTCGCGGCCGGCTGCAGCCATTTCGAGATCGACGTCGGGATGACGCGGGACGGAGTCGTCGTCCTGAGCCATGACCCGATGCTGTCACGCGACCTCACGCGCACGCGGGATGGCCTGTGGCTAGGGCGAGAGCGTCACCCGATCTTCCGGATGAGTTATGCCGAGCTTCAGGCTTACGATGTCGGGCGGCTGCGGCCCGGCAGCCGGACGGCGAAGCTGTTTCCCAGGCAAACGCCGGCTGACGGCGAGGCTATTCCCACCTTGGAAACCGTGTTGCGGCGTTTCCCGCCAGCCCGGTTCACGATCGAGATCAAGACCTATCCGACGCGACCGAAGCTCACGGCGCCGCCGGAGGTGATCGCGGAGGCCGTTGCGGCGATCGTCGAGCAGACGGGGATGGCCGACCGCGTCATTATTCAGTCGTTCGACTGGCGGGGCCCACGCCATCTGCGTAGGTCGCGGCCGGGCTGGCGCTACGCCTGGCTGACCGCGCGCAGCACCCGCGCCTGGCGCGGCGGCCAGTTCGGCCTGCCGGCGCCGGTGGTGGCGGAAGGCGGAGGCACGTGGTCACCGCACCACCGCGATCTGACCGAGCGGCTGTTGGCCAAGGCGCACGCGGCCGGGCTGCGCGTCGTGCCCTGGACGGTGAACGATCCCGCCGCCATGGTCAGGTTCGCCCGCTGGGGCGTGGACGGCATCATCACGGACGACCCGGTGGCGGCACTGGCCGCGTTGCAGCCCGCAAAACCCGGCTGACGACGGTATCGAGGGCCGAGCTGAAGCGGGACCGGTCGGCGGGCGTCATCGGGGCGTGGCCGCCGCCGCCGGCGCCGATCTCCCGCAAATGACGGGAGACCTCCCGGCCGGCCAGCGCGCTGCCGATGTTGTCGTCCGTCCAGCTTCGTCCGGTGTGGTTGAGCGCTGCAGCACCCCGTTCCAGGCAGCGCTTCGCCAGGGGGATATCGGCCGTGACGCAGATATCCTCGGGCGAGATGCGCTCTGCGATCCAATCGTCGGCAACGTCCGGGCCGTCGCCGACGATGACGACCTGCACGCCGGGTTGCCCCGGCGGCCGGATCGGGCGGCTGCCATTGTGCACGACGAGAACCTCGAGCCGGGTTCGTGCCGCCACGCGATAGATCTCCTCGCGCACCGGGCAGGCATCGGCGTCAACGAAAATCCGGGTCATGAGGCGGCGATGCCCTCGATATCGCCGCCGAAGAAGTTCGCGCTGATGGACGAGCGTGCGATCAGCGCTTGCATCGCAGGCGCCTGGTCGCCGTTCTCGGCTGTAAGCGCCCCCATGGGGACGAAGAACTCGTGGGCGTGCGGCAGTTGGTAGTGCATGAAGCGCTGATACTGCTCCGGCAGCAGCCCATACATCACGCGGATATTGCGGACCGGCAGCACCAGCGGGGTGACCGGGGCCGCCCGCAGCACGCCGGTCACCTGCCAGCGGGGAGCCGGGTTGTCCGCCAGTGCCGGCGCGTGCAGCCAGGGCAGGGAGCAGACCGCCATCATCGACTGCGTGGATGGTGCGAAACGGGACCGTTTGTCCTGCAGATTGGTGAGCGAACTACAGGCCTCGATCGCGAGTGCGTCCACGAAAGGCTCGGCCGCCTTGCCGCCGAAACTGAGCCACAGGCCATCCGGCATGGTCCGCAGCCGATCGCTCCCGGGAAGTTTGAGGTAGCACTGGCCGGCATTGTCCGGACGGCCGCGCAGCCAGCTTTGCTTGGGCGTCGGGACCAGGCCGGGTGGCGTGTTCGGCCACGCCATCAATCGGTCGCGCACCGTTGAGTCGATCACCCTGGTCAGTCCTGAGTAGTACATGGAGTTAGCTCCCTAAATTCATGCGGCGTAGAGCTTTGTCTTAGGAAACCCCTGTTCTTGTTGGAAGCGACTCGGGCCAAAATGGCGAGGAATGCGTTCCGTTTGCGCAATTTTAACGATTGGCTTTGAACGGCGCTGGCCTTCTTGCAGGTCTTGTTTGCGCACCCCTGCTTTGCCGGCGAACCCCGAACATCCTGCAGACGACAGCAATATCAATCACATACAAGAGTATTCAGATAAAGTCCGCAGGATGTTGGGCCAGAGTTCCGGCGGCGAGCGGTTTTTCACTGTGCGAAAATAGCTCTCGCGTGAAAAAAAAGGGCCCGGCGCATTGCCAGGCCCCCTTACGTTGCTCTTCCCGAACTGGCTCGCGCGATCGGGAGATCGCCGTCTTAGCGCTGCTCGACCGGTATGAAGTCGCGCTGCGGCGCCCCGATGTAAATTTGCCGGGGGCGGCCGATACGCTGGCTGGAGTCCTCGATCATTTCCTTCCACTGGCTGATCCAGCCGACGGTGCGCGCGACTGCGAACAGCACGGTGAACATGCTGGTCGGGATGCCCATCGCCTTCAGGATGATGCCTGAGTAGAAGTCCACGTTCGGATAGAGCTTCTTGCTGACGAAGTAGTCGTCGTGCAGCGCGATGCGCTCCAGCTCCATCGCCATGTCCAGGGTTTTATTGTTCTGGATGCCGAGTTCCTTCAGGACCTCATGGCACGTCCGCTCCATGATCTTGGCGCGCGGATCATAGTTCTTGTAAACGCGGTGACCGAAGCCCATCAGGCGGACGTGGCTGTTCTTGTCCTTCACCTTCTCGATGAAGGCCGGGATGTTCTCGGGCGAGCCGATCTCGTCCAGCATCTTGAGCACCGCCTCGTTCGCGCCGCCATGCGCCGGACCCCACAGGCTGGCGATGCCCGCGGCGATGCAGGCGAACGGGTTTGCCCCGGTGGAGCCGGCCAGGCGCACCGTGGACGTCGATGCGTTCTGCTCGTGGTCGGCATGGAGGATGAAGATGCGGTCCATCGCGCGGGCGAGCACCGGGTTCACGTGATATTCCTCGGCCGGCACGGCGTTCAGCATGTAGAGGAAGTTTTCCGCGTAGCCGAGGTCATTGCGCGGATACATGAACGGCTGGCCGATGTTGTACTTGTAGGCCCAGGCCGCGATCGTCGGCAGCTTCGCGATCAGCCGGAACGCGCTGATGCGCCGGTGATCCTCGTTCGAGATGTCGAGGCTGTCGTGATAGAAGGCGCTGAGCGCGCCGACGACGCCGCACATGACGGCCATCGGGTGCGCGTCGCGGCGGAAACCGCTGTAGAAGCTGCGGAGCTGCTCATGCAGCATGGTGTGGCGCATCACGCCGTCGTGGAACTCGACCTGTTGCTGCTTGGTCGGCAGTTCGCCGTTCAGCAGCAGGTAGGCAACGTCGAGAAAGTTCGACTTCTCCGCGAGCTGGTCGATTGGGTAGCCGCGATGCAGCAGAATGCCTTCGTCGCCATCGATATACGTGATGCGGCTTTCGCAAGCCGCTGTGGCGCCATAGCCGATATCGTAGGTGAAGATGCCGAGATTGCCGTAAAGCTTGCTGATATCAGCGGCTTGCGGGCCGATGGTGCCAGATTTAAGCGGCACGGTGAGCGACTGGTTGGTCCCATCGAGGGTCATCGTGAGAGACCCGTTGGCAGTGCCGCTCATTGAAACTTCCTGTCGATTGCGGTCAGCGGGGATCGCCGCCGCGGGCGCGCCGGCTGACGTCCGGCGATTATGGTGCAATTAAGGCTGAAGATCGCTCAATGGCAACCTTCGCGCTTGCAGCATACGATTAGTTGGCCAGCCAAATCCCGCGCTTGTGCGTCCGCGCGTCGGTTTCCGCGTCGCTGAAGGCGGGCGTTTCGGCCCGTGCCCAGCCCGTTGCGACCAGGGCGATATTCACGTCGCGGCCGCCGGCATCGCATCGCCCGGCGGGACGCCCCATGCCGTCACGGCCCGAGACGTGACACTCGACCGATTGGCCGCGCACGAGGTCGGCGAGGGCTGCCGTGGCGCGGCCGCCGCAATCCGGACCCGCCGCGCACGCTTCGCCGCGGGAGGGTGCCAGGATATCGCTCAGCCGTATGACGGTCGCGCCGACCCGCAAGGTCTCTCCGTCGATGACAGCGACTTGGCCGGGAAGGGCGGTGATCACCTCGGCTGGCAGCGTGCCGGGCGCTATGATCTGGTTTGACGCTGTGACAGCGACCACGGCCACGCCGGCCACCACGCCGCCGGCGGCAAGGTAAATCGCAATCCGCCCAATAACTTGGAAGGCGGAGCGGCTGCTGGATCGGAAAATTCGGCGGGGACGATCAATCGACACGCGAGACTTCCAGGGTTTCAGTCCGGCCAGTAGCCGCGATGCCTAACCCGCTCCACCAACCGCGCGCAAGCCCGGTTGTATTGTTCCATAACTAGAACGTTGTGGCGAGCCTCAATCCCAAAATGGCTCCGCCCGGCGGAACTTGGCCCAGCTTTTGGCGATCTCGCTGCGCGCATCGACGCTGCGGGCGGCGGCGAACCCTTGCACCGCCCCGGCGGCGAACTGCCGGTCCGGCCCGCCCTTCAGCGCATTCATCAGGCCGGCGGCGGCGTTGCCGTCGTTCAGGTGTCCCAGCGCTTCCTGCAGCCGCGAGACGCCGCGCACGAAGCGCCGGGTGCTGCGGCGGCCATACATCGGGGCAAAGAACTCCGCCGCATAGCGCAGCCGCTTGCCTTGCTTGCGCAGCGCATGCAGGTCGCCAACTGGCAAGCCGCTGATATCCGGGCCAGGGTCGAGCATGTGCTCGTGCCGTTTGGCGAGCAGCGTGGCCGCGTAGTCCGACGAGTCCAGGGCGAGCTTGGCCGCACGTTCCTCATCGGCCCCGATCTCCCAGGGCCGGAGTGCGGAGAGCTGAACCAGCGCCACGGCAAGGCGACGAAAACTTGGCGAGCCGAACTCCCTTCGCAGATTGGCGTAGGCAGCTTCGCGCCGCCTGGTGGCCGCTTCCAGCATGGTCTGGATGCGGAGATCGTCGGGTAAAGCCGCAGCGACCTCTTGCCCGATGCCGGCCAGGAACACGTCCCAGTCCCGCGCGGCGCCGAGCGTGGCGGCCAGTTCGTGCAGCATGGTCTTGACGGCCGTGATCTCAGGGCAGTCGGCAGCCTTGCGAAACACGGACAAGGCAGAGCGCAGCCGCCGCACGGCGACACGCATCGCGTGGACGGGTTCCGGGGTTTCTCCGGCGCCGGCGTCGGGTACACCGGCCAGGATCACGTCCGTCAGATGGCCGAATACCAGCGCCGCCGCTTCGGTGACACAGAGGCCCGGCGGCACTTCCGGACCACCCGACCGGCGCGGCGGTGCGGCCCAGCCGCGCGCGAACGCCGCGGCCTCGGTTGCCATGGTCCAGCGCGGAACTTCGACCGGGACACTCTCCGCAAGCGCCTGGCTGAGCGCCATGAGCGCGGGCGGCGTGCCTTCGAGCATGAGGCGGCAGACCGGCTTCTCGCGCGACATGCCGCGCAGCGATCCATCCGTGACCGTCATCGCCGCGCCGCCGTCGCCAAGCTTCATCTGCCGGCGTTGTCCGCGGAACCCGGCGATCGGCAGCAGCGGCCCCGGCAACGGCCCGAACTCTGCCGGGTCAGCCGCTTCGGCCAGGCACGGCGCCGGGGTTCCGGGGGGCCACAGCTCCGCGGGCCGGGGGCTGGCGCGTTCTAGCCGCCAAACGGCCTTGCCCTCACAGAGGCTCAGGTGATCTGCAGCCAGCTCGGCCGTCGCCGTGTCGTGCCAGATCATCTCGGCCACGGCAGGGCGGCCGCCCTGGCGGCGAAACGCCGGCTGGCGGAACAGCCGTGGCAGTTCCTCGGGCGGCAGGCAGAATTCCAGGGATGACATGATTTAGGCGGTCACCTCCGACAAATCGCTTGGCACCAGGAAGCGGGTCAGCCGCCCGCCGCTCTCGCGCAGCTCGCTCCACGGCACGGCGACCGCGAACTCGGCCAGCGCGCCGGACGGGTAGCCGTTGGCCAGCCGCTGCACCTGCTTGTCCATAGACGCTGCATGCGCCCCGGCGAGCATCATCGCGAGCTCGTGCAGCCCGGGATTATGACCCACGACGAGCAGGCAGCGTGCGGTCGGCGCTGCGTGATTGATCACGTCCAACAGCTCACGGGCGGGCGCCAGATACAGCGCGTCCAGCGGCTCGACCCTTGGCGGCTCGTCCCACGGTTCCAGCGCCGCGAGTGTTTGCAGGGTCCGGCGGGCCGACGATACCATCACGAGGTCTGGCAACAGACCGAGGCGACGCATCTCGGCCGCCATCGCCGCAGCCGCGTGACGGCCGCGCAGATTGAGCGGGCGAGCGTGATCCGACAGCTGTGGATCATCCCAGGATGACTTCGCGTGCCGGAGGAGAAGGAGCTGGCGCATTGACGTGACGATGATGGCACGCGTGAAACGCCTTGTCGCCATCGTCGCCATCGCCAATTCGGCGCAACGGGGGGACGCTTGGTATGATTGAACGACTGGTGATCGCGGCCGCTACCGGCACGCCAGGATGACGAAGGCGAAAGGCGTCCTCCGCGTGGTGCTGGGCGACCAGTGCAGCCCCAACATTTCAGCGCTGAGCGACCTGGACCCGGCGCTCGACACCGTGCTGATGGCGGAGGTGATGGGCGAGTGCACCTACGTCAAACACCATCAGAAGAAGATCGTGCTGGTGCTGTCGGCGATGCGGCATTTCGCCCGTGCGCTGCAGGCGCGCGGCGTCACGGTCGAGTATGTGCGGCTCGACGATCGGGCGAATACCCAGTCGATGCGCGGGGAGGTGGCGCGCGCGGCCAAACGGCTGCGGCCGGAGCGCATCGTCGTCACCGAATGCGGCGAGTGGCGCCTGCTGCGCGACATGCAGGACTGGCACGAGGCGGCGGGATGCGAGGTGGAGATCCGCGACGATGCGCGATTCCTTTGCAGCAACAGGGAGTTCCGCGCCTGGGCGCACGGCAAGACGACGCTGCGGATGGAGTTCTTCTACCGTGAGATGCGCCGGCGCTACGGGCTGCTCATGGAGGATGGCGCGCCGGTCGAAGGCCGCTGGAACTTCGATGCCGAGAACCGCAAGCGCTTGCCGGCGGGGATCACCATCCCCGAGCCGCCGATCTTCCAGCCCGACGCGATCACGGCGGAGGTCATCGCCTTGGTTCGTGAACGCTTCGCGGACCATTTCGGCACCTGCGACGGCTTCGACCTGCCGGTGACCGGCGCCGATGCCCAGGCGGCGCTGGATGACTTCATCCTCAACCGGTTGCCGCAATTCGGTGATTGGCAGGATGCGATGAAAGCCGGAGCGCCGACCCTGTTCCACGCGCTGGTTTCAACGTCCATCAACACCGGCCTGCTCGACCCATTGAAGGTCTGCCAGGCCGCCGAGATCGCGTTCCGCAAAGGTTTGGCGCCGCTGAACGCGGTCGAAGGCTTCATCCGCCAGGTGCTTGGATGGCGGGAGTTCGTGCGGGGGATCTATTGGCTGAAGATGCCCGACTACGGCGGTCTGAATGCCCTCAAAGCAACGCGTAAGCTACCTTGGTTCTACTGGGATGCGAACACCCGGATGAACTGCATGAAGCACGCGATCACCGACACGAGAGATCACGCCTACGCCCACCACATCCAGCGCCTGATGGTCACCGGCAACTTCGCGCTGCTCGCCGGCCTAGACCCGGCGGAGGTCGATGAGTGGTACCTGATCGTCTATGCGGACGCATATGAATGGGTGGAGATGCCGAACGTCCGCGGCATGGCTCTGTTTGCCGATGGCGGCGTGGTCGGTTCCAAGCCGTATGCCGCGTCAGGCGCCTACATCAACCGCATGAGCGATTATTGCCGGGGTTGCCACTACGACGTCCGGGACGGCGTGGGGGAGCGGGGATGCCCGTTCAACGCACTGTACTGGGACTTCATGGCCCGGCACGCGGACCGGTTTGCCGGCAATAACCGGATGGCGATCCCGCTGCGATCGATGGAGCGTATGGAGCCTGCGCGGTTGCAGGCCTTGCGCCAGCGTGCGGCTGTGTTTCTGGCGGAGATGGATGCGGGCGGGGT
>CAZZVB010000091.1:0-16595 GCA_964657445.1 uncultured Burkholderiaceae bacterium
ACGCTCCGTATCCTGCTGCGGGAGGATGCGGACATGCTCGATCCGACCCTGGCGAGAACCTATGTCGGGCGCATCGTGTTCGCAGGGCTTTGCGACAAGCTGTTCGACATCGACGACAAGCTGCAGATCGTCCCGCAACTCGCCACCGGCTACGAGTACAGCGACCCCAAGACGCTGGTCATCCATCTCCGGCCCGGCGTGAAGTTCCAGGACGCGACGCCGATGGACGCGGCGGCGGTCAAGTACAGCCTTGAACGCCACCTCAATATGCAAGGCAGCGCACGGCGGAGCGAAATCAACAACATCGATCACATCGACGTCGTGGACCCGTTGACCGTGCGGCTTGCGCTGAAGACGGCGTCTGCCCCCTTTGTCGCGCAGCTGACCGACCGCGCGGGGATGATCGTCTCGCCCAAGGCTGCGGAGGCCGCAGGCAAGGATTTCGGCCTGCACCCGGTCTGCGCCGGGCCGATGAAGTTCGTCGAGCGAGTGGCGCAAGACCACATCACCCTGGAACGCTTCGCAGACTACTGGAACAAGGACGCGATCCACATCGACCGGGTGATCTACCAGCCGATCCCCGATAGCTCGATCCGACTGGCCAATCTCCAGGCCGGCAGTGCGGACCTCGTCGAATACATCATCCCGACCGACACCGATGCGGTGAAGCGCAACCCGAAGCTGAGGCTGATCGCCTATGACGGACTCGGCTACCAGGGCATCACGTACAATCTCGGCAATGGGCCGCGCGCGAAAACGCCGCTCGGGGAGAGCGCGCTGGTGCGCCAGGCGTTCGACATGTCGATCGACCGCGATGCGCTAATCCAGGTCGTTTACAACGGGATGTATCCTCCAACGGCGCAGGCCGTGCCGCCGGAAAGCCCGTTCTTCGACGCCGGTGTAAAGCCGGTCGCGCGTGACGTGGACAAGGCGAAGGCGCTGCTGAAACAGGCCGGCGTAAAGACGCCGCTGCCGGTCAGTTTGATTGTGCCGAACAATCCTGACCTGCTGCAGATGGGCGAAGTGATCCAGTCCATGGCGTCCGAAGCCGGGTTCGACGTCAAGATCACCGCAATGGAATTTGCCTCCTCGCTAGACCTGGCGCAGTCGGGCGGGTTCGAAGCGTACATGCTGGCCTGGTCCGGGCGCGTCGATCCGGACGGCAATCTGTATAGCTTCCTGCGTTCCACGACGGGGACGCAGAACTACGGGAAATATGCCAGCCCGGAGATGGACAAGCTGCTCGACGACGCGAGGGCCGAGGAAGACACCGCCAAGCGGAAAGTGCTGTACGGCCAGATCGCGGAGCTGGGTCAGAAAGACCTGCCAATCTCGTACCTCTACACCACCCGCTACTTCAACGGTCTGTCAGCCAGGGTGAGCGGCTTTAAACCGGTGGCCGACGGTATGATCCGCCTGCAAGGGATCACCTTGGCGCCATGATGGGCGGCCTGCGCGGACGTCTGCTGCAACTCATCCCAACCCTGCTCCTGGTCAGCGTTCTGGTGTTCGGTCTGCAGCAGTTGATGCCGGGTGACCCGGCGCTCGTGCTGGCCGGCGAGGAGGGCGCCAATCCGCAGGTGCTGGCGCAGATCCGCTCCGAACTGCTGCTGGACCGTCCGTTGCCCGTGCAATACGGGCATTGGCTGGGCAGGCTGGTGCAGGGCGACCTCGGCTATTCCTGGCGCATCCGTCAGCCAGTGGCCCAATTGGTGCGGGAAAAGCTGCCGGTGACCTTGCAACTCGGGGCGATGGCGTTCGCGTTCGCGCTGCTGATCGGGGTGCCGGCCGGCGTGCTATCGGCGGTGAAGCGCGGCACCTGGTGGGATCACGCGGCCAACCTGATCGGCTTGGGCGGGCTGTCCACGCCAAACTTCTGGCTGGGCATCATGCTGATTTTGCTCGTATCGGTGCAGCTCGGCTGGCTGCCGCCGTCGGGCTACGTGCCGCTGACGCAGGATTTCTGGCAGTCGATCGCGACGACGATCATGCCGGCCTTCGTGCTGGGCAATGCGACGGCCGCGGTGCTGATGCGGCACACGCGGTCTGCCATGCTGACGGCGCTGGACCAGGATTACGTGCGGACCGCCCGGGCCAAGGGCCTGGGCGAGGGCAGGGTGGTCATCCGGCACGCGCTGCGCAACGCGCTGGTGCCGGTGGTGACGCTTGGCGCGCTCGAACTCGGGACGCTGTTTTCGGGCGCGGTGCTGACGGAGCAGGTGTTCAGCATCCCGGGCTTCGGCAAGCTGGTCGTGGACGCCGTGTTCAACCGGGACTACCCGGTGGTGCAGGGCGTCGTGATGGTGACTGCGACGCTGTACATCCTCCTGAATCTGCTGGCGGACGTGCTCTACACGCTGCTGAACCCCAGGCTGCGCGTCGCATGAGCGCCACCTCCCTCAAAGAACCCTCTCCCACCGGGAGAGGGCAGGGTGAGGGGCCGGCTGCTACGATGCCGCCCCTAGGCCTCGCACCCCTCCCGCTTCCCAAGGGCGAGGGCTTGAGAAAAGCGCGCAGTCCGCTCGCGCTGGCCATGCGGCGGTTCGCCACGCGCCCGGCGGCGGTGTTCGGGCTGATCGTCATCGTGGTGTTCGTGACAACTGCCCTGCTGGCGCCGTGGATTGCGCCGTATGACCCGGTGAAGCAGTCCTACACCGTCATCCGCAAAGCCCCGTCCGCCCTGCACTGGTTCGGCACCGACGAGAACGGCCGCGACGTTCTCTCCCGTGTGATTTTTGGCGCGCGCGCCACCATGCTGGCCGGGTTGGTCTCGGTCGCGATCGCCTCGGGCGTTGGCGTGCCGCTCGGATTGCTGGCCGGGTTCGCTGGCGGCTGGACCGATGCGGTGATCGGCCGGGTCGTGGACGCGATGCTGGCCTGCCCGTTCCTCATCCTGGCCATAGCATTGGCCGCATTCCTGGGTCCGTCGCTGACGAATGCGATGATCGCGATCGGGGTCACCGCAACGCCGGTGTTCGTGCGGGTCGCCAGGGGCGCCACGATCGATGCTGCCGCAAACGAATACGTCGAAGCGGCGCGCGCACTGGGCAATCCGCCATGGCGCGTGGCCGTTCGGCACGTCCTGCCCAATATCGTGCCGCCAGTGCTGGTGCAGGCCACGCTCGCCATCGCGATGGCGATCATTGCGGAGGCGAGCTTGTCGTTCCTGGGCCTGGGCCAGCAGCCGCCGGCGCCGTCCTGGGGCTCGATGCTCAACGCGGCGCAACGCTTCCTGACACAGGCGCCGTGGCTGGCGATCTTCCCTGGGGCTGCGATCTTCCTGGCCGTGCTGGCATTCAACTTGGTCGGCGACGGATTGCGCGACGCGTTGGACCCTCGGCGGCGTTAGCGCTCACCACGCAGGCGCTAGCCGGCGTTGACCCGCCGCGCCGCGCGGTGTGTCATCCGGCCCAGTCAAAAATAGGGAGGATGCCATGCGCGCCTGGGCCGTGGTCGAGAACGGGGCTGACCTGCAGGAAATCGAAATGCCGACGCCGGAGCCAACCGGCAAGCAAGTCCTGCTCGAAGTCACGCATTGCGGCGTATGCCACTCCGACCTGCACATCTGGGAAGGCTTTTACGACATCGGCGGCGGCAAGCGCATGTCGCTGAAGGATCGCGGCGTAAAGCTTCCGCTCGCCATGGGGCATGAGATCGTGGGCCGCGTCGTCAAGCTCGGGCCGGAGGCGACGGGCGTGTCCGTGGGCGACGTCCGGATCGTATTCCCCTGGGTCGGCTGCGGCCATTGCGACCGGTGCCTGGCCGAAGAAGACAATATGTGCGTCGAGGGCAAGGCGCTGGGCGTGTTCCAGAACGGCGGCTATGCGACCCACGTGCTGGCGATGGAGCCGCGCCACCTGATCGACCCTGGCACGGTCGATCCGGCGCTGGCCGCGACCTATGCGTGCAGCGGCATCACGGTCTATTCCGCCATCAAGAAAGTCATGCCGCTGCCGCCCGATGCGCCGATCGTGATCGTCGGTGCGGGCGGGCTGGGGCTGAACGCCATCGCCGTGCTGCAGGCGATGGGTCATCGCAACACCATCGTCGTGGATATCACGGAGGAGAAGCGGGCCAACGCGACCAAGGCCGGCGCTGCCGCTGTCGTGGACGGCTCGGGTGAGGGCGTGACCGAGCGCATCGTCGCCGCAGCCGGCGGCCCGGTGCGGGCGGTGATCGACCTGGTGAACGGCACGGCGACGGCGCGCTTCGCGTTCGCGGCGCTGTCCAAGGGCGGGCGGCTGGTTCAGGTGGGCCTGTTCGGCGGCGATCTGACGCTGATGCTGCCGGTCATGGCGATGCGCGAACTCACGGTGGGCGGCAGTTACGTGGGCAATCCGAAGGAGCTTCGCGAATTGGTCAGCCTGGCGCAGGCCGGCACACTCAAGCCGCTGCCCTACAGCACGGTGCCAATGGAGCAGGCGAATGCCGCGCTGATGCGCCTGAAAGATGGAAAGGTGACCGGCCGCGTCGTCCTAGCCGCCACGTAGGACGGGCGAAGGCCCATCATCTTTCCAGACCGCAAAGGACCCGCGGTTTGCAGATGATGGGCCCAGGCCCATCCTACCGCGCGGCGGCAGTGGCGTCGGTTGCGACTGGCACGACCTTGAGGCCGGTGACGGTATTGGCGGGCATCCCGCTTCCCACGCGAAGCAGCGTGGCAAGGAAGGTGCGGCCCCAGAGGCCTGGTGTCGCACCATCGATGGCGCGCCAGCACGCTTTCCAACGCTCCTGCCGCTCGGACAGGCTCATGCGCAGCCCGGTATCGAGCGCATCCGCCAGTTCGTCCGGATCGTGCGGGTTGACGATCAGCGCCGCACCTAACTGCCGGGCTGCGCCAGCGAAGCGCGACAGGATCAGCACGCCAGGGTCCTGCGGATCCTGCGCCGCAATGTATTCCTTGGCGACCAGGTTCATGCCGTCGCGCAGCGGCGTGACCAGGCCGACGCGGGCTTCCCGCATGTAGCCGGCCATCGTGGCGCGAGCACCAGCCCGTGCGACGATGCGCAATGGGGTCCAGTCAGGCTCGCTCCATTCGCTGTTGATCGCGCCGGCCTCGCGGTCCACGGCCTCCCGCAGGTTGATGTAGGCGCTGACGTCCTTCCGGCTTTCCGCTGCGATCTGCAACATGGTGACCCGGCGGCGCCAGTCTGGCCTTGTTTCCAGCAGACGGCGGTAGCCGGCCAGCCGCTGAATAAGCCCCTTGGTGGGATCGAGCCGATCCACGCCGAGCACCAGTTTCTGACCCTGCAAGCTGCGCCGCAACCGCTCGGTCGGCGCGCCATGCCAGGCATGTTCGGCCGTGGCGGCGAACTCGCGCGCCTCGATCTCGACCGGAAAGGCGCCCAGCCGGACCCGGCGGCCATCCACGTGTAGCCAGCCGCCGGTCAGGCGAGTAGCGCCCGCCAGCCGATGCGCGGCCTCGGCGAAGTTCTCGACGTCATTCTGGGTCTGGAAGCCGATCAGGTCGGCGGAGACGAGATCGCGGATCAGCGCGCCGGCTTCCGGCACACTGGCGAGCATATCGGCGGACGGGAACGGTATGTGCAGGAAGAAACCGATCGGGGCGGTAATGCCGCGTGCGCGCAACATCGCCGGCATAGCCATCAGATGGTAGTCGTGAACCCATAGCATGTCGTTGGGGCGCAGCAGCGGCGCCAGCGCGCCGGCCATACGCTCGTTGACCGTGCGATAGACTTGCGCATTGCGCCGGTCGAACGTCATCAGCTCAGGCAGAGAGTGAAGCAGCGGCCATAACGTGCTGTTACTAAACTCGTTGTAGTAGCGGTCGTGCTCGTTCTTGGTCAGGTCGATCGTGGCGTACTGCACCGAACCTTCAATGTGAGACTTTACTTGGTGATCGTTGGAAACATTGCCGCTCCAGCCGAACCACAAGCCGCCGCGTTGCTCCATCAGCCCGGCCAGCGCGACCGCAAGACCCCCCGCCTGCGCGCCGCTACCAGGCGTCGGGACACGGTTGGAGACGACAACGAGACGGTTCATCTAACCTCCAGCAGCGCCACCGGGATCGTGGCAAAGACTTCATCGAGCGGCAGGCGTCCCGTAATCTCCTTGCCCGGACCTTCTTCGCCCGCCAATACGTCAACACTGCGGCGCGCGAAGAAGTTACGTGGTGATACAAGGAAGGTTCCTGCCCAGGCCGCAGGATCAACTTTCGGTTGATCTCCGGCGAGCGGCAGCCGTCCGGGAAGCCGGGTCACCGCGACGATGCAGGCGCGCCCTTCGTGCACCCGGGCAAACGCCAGCACGTTGGCTGCACGCTCGCCCTCAACCCTGAGTGGCGTGTAGCTGCCTTCGGTGAACAGCTCGCCCGAGGTCGCGCGGTATTTCAGCGCTCGGGCCACGATAGCCTGCTTCAGCCGCCCATCTTCCCAGCTTTGCAGCAGAGACGCCGGCCGCTTGTTCGCGGCCAGCGACCGTTGGCGCGCCGCGAAGTCCACGGGACGCCGGTTATCCGGGTCCACCAGGCTGAAGTCCCAGTATTCCGTTCCTTGATAGAGGTCGGGAACGCCGGGCGAGGTAATGCGCAGCAAGGCCTGGGATAGTGCGTTGATCGCGCCGGGCGCTGCGATCCGGTCTATGAGGTCGGCCAGGTCGAACAGCACGCGGGATGCACGGCTGGCATCGAGGACCTGGTGCAGGAAGTCGCGGCACGCGCCCTCATAATCCGCGTTCGGCTCCGCCCAGCCGGTGTGGCGCTTGGCCTCGCGCAGCGCCTTCTCCTGCCAGGCAGCCAGACGCTCCTCCAGTGCGGACACCCCCGCCTCGTCATCGGCAGAGAGGCCGAGCGGCCAGGCGCCGATGATGCTCTCGTACAGCATGATCTCATCGCAGGCATCCGGAGCCAGGCTGCCGCCGACCTCCTTTTTCAGCGTGGCGTTCAGCCGCGTCCAGCGGGTGAGGGCGTTCTCCCATTCCTGCGGCAACTCGCTCAAGACGGCGAGTCGCGCCCGCGTGTCCTCGCCCCGCTTGTGGTCGTGCGTGGCGGTGGCGAGCAACGCGCGTGGGAAGCGTTTGCGGCGGTCGCGCATGGTGGCGTGGAAGGCCGTCGGCGTGATGGCGAACTGGGAGGGTTCGGTGCCGACCTCGTTGCGGGAGATCAGCCGGCCATAGCGGTAGAACGAGGTGTCTTCGACCGACTTGGCCGCCGTGGGTGCCGAGAGCTGCTGGAACTTGACCATCGCGCGCAGCCGTTCCTGCCGCCTTGTGCCCGCGGGAACCTGGCGGATGCCGTCGCCCGACAGCCAGCCGCAGATCAGCTCCAGCAGCTCGCGGTCGGTGGCGCGAACGGTGCGGCGCGCGCCGGCCATCGCCCAGTCCATTTCCCGCTTGTCCGTCTCGGAGATACCGCCGAGCCCGGCGTAGATGCGGTAGACGTGGAAGTGCACCAGGATCTCGGTCAGCGTGCGGCGGATCGCCGTCAGCGTATAGTCGCGGGTGGACAGGTCGCGCTTGGCGATGCGATGCAGGGCCGCGGAGGTTGCGAACAGCTCGCTGGACAGGCTTTCGCGTAGAATCTGCCGCCTCGCGGCCTGTGCTTCGACCTCGAACGAGCCGGGCCGGCCGGTCATCGTGGTCCAGATCGATGTGAGCTTCTCCTCGCCATCGGCGTCGTGGAGCACGGCGGAGACGTCGTTCATGTAGTCGTAGCCGGTCGTGCCGTCGGTCAGCCAATCGATCGAGAGGCTTTCCTGCGGCGCCAGAATCTTTTCGATCCAAAGCCCTGCACGCTGCTGCCGCAACTCCGGCGGACGCTGTTCATGCGCCGCCTCCAACTGGCGGCGCAGCTTGCGGCAATAGCCGCGCGGGTCGGCCAGGCCATCGACGTGGTCGATGCGCACGGCGTCGATCAGCCCTTCGGCGTAGAGGCGCAGGATGGTGCGATGCGTGTCGTCAAAGACCTGCGGCACTTCGGCACGCACCCCGGCTAGCCCGTTCACGTCGAAGAAGCGGCGCCAGTTGATTTCATCCGTTGCCGCCCGCCACCAGGACAGGCGGTAGCTTTGCCGTTCCAGGAGGCGGTGCAGGCGGTCCTGACCGGTTTCGGTCGCCGGGTCATAGGCGCGCAGGCATTCGGCGATCGCACGGGCGTAGTCCGGCGAGCGTAGCTTTGTCCGCGCCTTGATCGCTTCGTGGCGGGCCTGCGCCCGGTTGGCGGTCGAAAGCTCCCCGAAGGCGCGCGCGGGTTCTTCCAGCGGTCCCCCCTCGGTGAGCAGCACGGAGGGATAGTCGCGCGGGTTGATGGGAAAGCGGTGCGTGTAATAACCAACGAACAGCCGTCCATCCTCTTTATCGAACTGGAGCGTCAACTCCTTGTTCTTGAGGCAGTCTCCGTAGGGCGAACCCAGGAACGGCGCGAGCATGCGGCCGCGCAGCGAGGCGTCGGGCGGGTCCCAGTCGATGTCGAAATACTCGGCATGGGCGCTGGCGCGGCCCCATTCCAGCACGTCCAGCCACCACTCATTGTCGGCGCCGCCGACGCCCATGTGGTTGGGCACGATGTCCAGCACCAAGCCCATGTCATGCCGGCGCAGTTCTGCCACCAGGCGGCGCAGCGCGTCCTCGCCACCCAGCTCGGGGTCGATCTGGTTGTGGTCCACGATGTCGTAGCCGTGCGTGGACCCCGGACGGGATTTCAGCAGCGGCGAAGCATACAGATGCGAGATGCCGAGGCTGGCGTAATACGGCACCAGCGCCGCCGCCGCATCCATCGTGAAATCCTTGTGGAATTGCAGGCGGGCAGTCGCGGTGAACGGCTTCATCATCTCTTCCTGGCAGCGTCGAGGTCTTGCAGCCGCTTGGCTGTCGGCGGGTCGTCCAGCAGGGTGGCGGCGGGGCCCGGCATGCGCCGGCGCCAATTCGGATGCTCATCCAGCGTACCGGGCAGGTTCGGCTGTTCGGTCAGGCCGAGCGCGTCCTCGACCGGGATGATGGTCAGCGCGCAGCCCGCAAACCCGACGTGCCGGATGGCCGCGTCCACACTGGCAGCCGGCTCGCTCACCGGCGGCGGATCGCTGGTGGCAGCGCCGCTGGCTCGCAGCGCGGACCAAAGCATCTGCCGGTCCCGGCTACGCTCGCCAGACTCGCGGGTGACGCCTTCGTCGTCGATCTGGCCGGTGGCGTGGCGCCACGCCGTATCCCGGCCCGACCACCAGCCGGCAACGGTGGCGAGGTCATGCGTGCTGGTCATCGATACGGCGCCGTAATCCCAGCTGGACGGCGCGGTGAAGCCCAAGTCCTGCGCCCGCTCAAACCACAGCACGCGCATGCCCAGCATCCCCGCGGCGCTGATCTGGCCCTGGAAGCCTTCCGGCAGGGTGCCGAGATCCTCACCGAGCACGATGGCGCGGTGACGGTGCGACTCGAGCCGGATCAGGCGGAGAAGATCATCGACCGGGAAATGCAGGTAGATGCCGTCGGCCGGGCTGGCGCCATCCGGCAGCACCCAGAGCCGTGCAAGGCCCATTGCGTGGTCGATGCGCACACCGCCGGCATGGCGCATCGCGGCGCGCAGCATGTCGATGAAGGCGCCGAAGCCGTTCAGTTGCAGCCCGCGCGGCGAGAACGCGGCCAATCCCCAGCTCTGGCCGCGGGTGTTCAGCAGGTCGGGCGGCGCGCCCACGGTGAGGCCGAGCAGCGTCTGGTCGGGGCGCGCCCAACACTGGCTGCCCCCGGAGTCCACGCCGACGGCGAGGTCGGAGATCAGGCCGATCGGCATGCCCGCCTGCTTCGCCGCGGCCTGGGCGGCGCGCAAGCTCCGGTCGGCATAGAACTGGTAGAAGGCATGGCGCGTGACCTCGCGCGCATTCACCCGGGCAAACTGCTCGACAGCAGGGCTTTGCGCGTCCGCCAGACCGTCCGGCCAGTCCCGCCAGTGCCATTTGCCGTGCTGGGCGACCATGGCAGCGTGCAACGACTCGAAGCGGGCGTGGCCCTCCAGCGTGGCGCCTTCGGCGGCGCGGAACTGCTTGAACTCGGCCCAGAGTGGCGCCCACATCACGCCACGTTCGGCGGTATCGAAAATCTCGCCCAGTCGTTGCAGGCGAAGCTGTGTGGCGGCGGGCCAATCGACCAGGTCCATGGCTTCAAGCCGGGCAGCGTTGTCTCCCTCCAAGTCCACCGTCGAATGCAGGACGTTGAGCAGCGTGCGGCTGGAGGGCGAATACGGGCTGAACCTGTCGGGCGTGGCGGAGAACTGCGCATGCACCGGGCTGATGGCGACCGCAGACGCCCCGTGCTTGGCGGCATTGCGCACGAAATCGGCCAAAGCGCCGAAATCCCCCAACCCGCCATCGCCCGCACGACGCAGGGAGTAAAGCTGGGCGGCAACGCCCCAAGGACGCTCTGGGCTTGCATCCGCGACGGTCCAGCACCGCGATGGCGCGACGGCGACGATCGTCTGATGATCCCCGATCTGCAGCCGGTGGTAGCCGGGTTGATCCGGCAGCGGCAGGACCGCCCAGCCATTCTGGTCGCGCGCCGTGCCGCTGGTGCTGCCGCCGGCTTCGAACCCGATCTCGTATGGACCCGGCGGGACCTGCAGCGACAGCGAACCGCCCGCGTCGCCGGTGACGAGCGGCGGAAGATGGCCGGGGCTCTGCAGCGAGTGCAGGCTGTCCGCAATGGCGCTGTCCGTGTCCGCTGGCAGCCCGAGGGCTGCCAGAACAAGGCGGACGGTGTCATCGCTGACATCGTGCCACCGGCCATGAACGTCCTTCCAGCGAAGGGCGAGACCGGCAGCCTCCGCCAGTGCGTGCAGCGTCACTGGCCTGGCTCAATCCACGCGGCTGCTGACCGGCCCCGCAGCGTGCCGCCCTCGGCAGCGCTGCCAGTGCCGGTCTTGCTTTCGAAGATCATCCCGCCCCCGGGTGTTGCGATTTGGACGTCATCGCCACCGAAGTTCACTGCAATGGTCAGCAGATCATTTGTTCCAAGGCGCCACTTTGCCACAAGCGCGGACGGCCCCGCCACGTTGACCCCTGCACTACGCGCGCCGGGGATGCCGGGCATGATGCGGTCGCGTCGGAGTCCGAGCAGGGAGCGCACGAAGCTGCTGTCGCCGCTGAAGTCCGGGATCGAGGCCTGGAAGGTGGAAGGCGCGTTGGGGTCGGGGATCTTCTCGCGGCGTTCCGGGTCCTGGAAGGCGGCAAAGTGCTTGAACTCCGCGCGCCGGCCTTCACGCACCAGCTTGGCCAAATCCTCGTTGTGGCTGGTGAAAAACAGGAAGGGCGTCTTGCTCGCCACTTCCTCGCCCATGAACAGCATCGGCACGAAGGGCGAGAGCAGCAGCAGGGTGGTGGCGGCCTGCAGCGCCGCCGGGTCGGCCAGGTCCGTCAGCCGTTCGCCCATGGCGCGGTTGCCGATCTGGTCATGGTTCTGCAGGCAGATCACGAAGGCTGTCGTCGGCAACCCGGCGGAAGGTTCGCCGCGCGGCTCGCCGCTGTGTTTGGACACTTCGCCCTGATAGACGAAGCCCTCCGCCATCGCCCGCGCGAGCTGGTTGATCGGGTCCTGGAAATCCTCGTAGTAGCCTTCGCTTTCCCCGGTCAGCAGCACGTGCAGGCAGTGGTGCACGTCGTCGGTCCACTGCGCGTCGAACCCTGGCGCATCCGGGCGCTTGCGCAGGTGCTTGGCAGCATTGCCCTCGTGTTCGAGCACGAGGTGAACCTGGCGAGGGATCTCCTTGCGGATGCGGGCCGCCATGTCGTCGAGGAAGTCCGGTTCGCTGATCGCGTGAACGGCGTCGAAACGCAGGCCGTCGAAGCGGTATTCGTCCAACCAATACAGCGCGTTCTGCTCGAAATACTCGCGCACTTCGGGCTTGCGGAAATCGATCGAGGCGCCCCAGGGCGTCTTGATGTCCTCACGGAAGAACGGCTTGGCGAAGGCGTGGATGTAGGCGCCGTCCGGTCCGAAATGGTTATAGACGACGTCAAGCATGATCATCAGGCCGAGCCCGTGCGCTTCATCCACCAGGGCCTTGAGCTGGTCGGGGCTGCCGTACGCGGCGTCAGGCGCAAAGGGCAGCACGCCGTCATAGCCCCAGTTATGCGCGCCGGGGAAATCGGCGATCGGCATGAGTTCGACCGCCGTGATCCCCAAGGCCTTCAACCGTGGCAGTTGCGCGCGAATGCCGTCGAAGCCGCCGAACGCGCCGGGATGCAGTTCATAAACGACCGCCTCGTGCCACGGCCGGCCGGTCCATTCCGTGTTGCGCCAGGCATAGCTGGCCGGGTCCACGACCAGGCTCGGGTCGTGCACGTCGCCGCCCTGCGCGCGAGACGCCGGATCGGGAAAGGCCAGGCCGTCCGGCAGCTTGTAACGGTATCTCGAGCCGGCGGGCGCTGGGAGGGTGACAGCGTGCCAGCCGCCACCCTCAGCCGTCATCGGATGCTCGGCCCCGTCCAGTTCGAGCGACAGGCGCTCGGCTGACGGAGCCCAGATGCGGAACCGGGTTGTGCCGCCTTGCAACTCGGCGCCGAACGGGAGGGGGTGGGCAAACCGTCCGGCCATGCTCTTACTCCGTGTCGTGCGGCGGGCTACTCCGCGACGAGGATCAAGGTCGCCAACGGCGGCAGCGTAAGCGGCAGCGAAGCAGGCAGGCCGTGCGAAGGCGCGACTTCGGCATGGAGGCTGCCGCCGTTGCCGACGTTGCTGCCGCCATACACGGCCGCATCCGTGTTCAGGACTTCCCGCCACGCGCCACCCTGCGGCACGCCGAGGCGGTATCCGTAACGCGGTACCGGCGTGAAGTTGCACACAATGAGCGCTGGCGGCGTCCCTTCATCGCCGAGGCGAAGGTAGGCGAACACGCTTTGAGCCGCGTCATCCATCACCACCCATCGGAAACCCTCGTGATCGCAATCCTTTTGGTGCAGGGCAGCAATGGATTTGTATCTGCTGTTCAGGTCGCGCACCAGCGCTTGCACGCCGCGATTGGCCGGGTCATCCAGCAAATGCCAATCCAGGCCGTGATCGTGGTTCCATTCCCGCTCCTGCGCGATCTCTCCGCCCATGAACAGCAGCTTCTTGCCGGGATGCGTCCACATGAAGCCAAGATAGGCGCGAAGATTGGCGAACTTCTGCCAGCGGTCGCCGGGCATCTTCCCGAACAGCGAACCCTTGCCGTACACCACCTCGTCATGGCTAAGAGGCAGGACGAACTTCTCGCTGAAGGCATAGACCAGGCCGAACGTCATCTCGCCATGGTGATATTGGCGATAGACTGGGTTTTCCTCGACGTAGTGCAGGGTGTCGTGCATCCAGCCCATGTTCCACTTGTAGGTGAAACCTAGGCCGCCCTCATCGGCCGGGCGGGTGACGCCGGGCCACGCGGTGCTTTCCTCGGCGATCAGCACGGCGCCGGGCACGCGCTCTTTCACCGCGCGGCTGAGTTCCTGCAGGAAAGCGACCGACTCCAGGTTCTCGCGGCCGCCGTATTGGTTCGGAACCCACTCGCCGGGATTTCGGCTGTAGTCGCGGTAGAGCATCGAGGCGACGGCGTCCACGCGGATTCCGTCGGCATGGTAGTGCTCCAGCCAGAACAGCGCGCTGCCGATCAGGAACGCGCGAACCTCGTTGCGCCCCAGATTGTAGATCAGCGTGTTCCAGTCGCGGTGGAAGCCCTCGCGCGGATCCTGATGCTCATACAGTGCCGTTCCATCGAACTGCGCCAAGCCGTAGGCGTCGGTCGGGAAGTGAGCGGGCACCCAGTCCAGGATGACGCCGATGCCGGCCGCGTGGCAGCGGTTCACGAAGTGGGAGAATGCCTCGGGCGGGCCCAGCCGGGAGGAGGGGGCGAATTGCCCGAGCGGCTGGTAGCCCCAGGAACCGCCGAAGGGGTGCTCCATGATCGGCATCAATTCGATATGCGTGAAGCCGAGCCCGGCGGCATACGGCACCAGCTGGTCGGCCAGATGGTCCCAGCCGTCCACGCCCATGTGCGCGGCCGGCGACCATGACCCGGCGTGCACCTCATAGATCGACATCGGCGCATTCTCAGCCTGACGCGCCCCACGGCTGGCGAGCCAGTCGGCGTCCGTCCAGGGATAAGGTGTATCCTCGGCAACGATGGATGCTGTCTGCGGCGGAATCTGGGTAGCCCAGGCGACCGGGTCTGCCTTGAGCGGCAGCAATTCGCCCGACGGGCCCAGCATCTCATACTTATAGAGCACGCCGGGGCCGACTCGCGGGACGAATAGCTCCCAAACGCCCGGCCCGTGGCGCTTCCGCATCGGGTGACGCCGGCCGTCCCAGCTGTTGAAATCGCCGATGACCGACACGCGCTGCGCATTGGGCGCCCAAACGGCGAAGCGCACGCCTGCCACGCCCTCCAGCTCGGTCGGGTGCGCACCGAGCGCACGGCCGAAATCGCGATGACGGCCTTCGGCCAGCAGATAGATGTCCAGATCGCCGAGGATCGGCGGAAAGGAATATGGATCTTCCGTCTCCCACTCCAGCGCGCCCTGCGTGATACGCAGCCGGTAGGCGCCGTGGGTCGCCGCACGTCCGGCGAAGAAACCTGCCGGATGGATACGGTGCAGTTCGCCGCTGACCAAGCCCGTCGCGCTGTCCACCACGGACACCGCGTCCGCAGCCGGGATGAACGCGCGGACGGTGCCGTCGTGCGGGCCGAGGATGGCGAACGGGTCGCCATGGCGGGCATTGACGATGGCGTCGATCGCACCGGGGTGGATGTTCAGGTCCGCTGCGGGGACAACGTTCGTATCAGGCATTTTCGCCCTCCGGCGGCAGGTTCAGCAGGCGGGCGGCGATCGAATACAGCCCCTGGAGCGGAATGCCGATCCAGGTGGGCCGGTTTGCCGCCTCGTAGCGGATCTCGTAGGCGGCCTTCTCCAGCAGGAAGAGGTCGAGCATGGCCGCCTCGCCCTTCGGATTGACCCACTTCTCCGGCGCGGTGGCGAGGACGTCCCGATACGCCCTCAGGAACGCGTCTTCTGCGCCGATGCGGAAGCTTTGCAGGATTTCCGCGCGGCGGCCGGCCGCGGCGGGCGTCATCGCCACCCGGCCCGGCAGCGCCGCGGCGGCGGCGTATTCGAACGACCGCAACAGGCCCGCGACGTCGCGGATGGGCGACGATTTGGCGCGCCGCTGTTCCATCGTGCGCGCGGGCTCGCCTTCGAAGTCGATCAGGTAGGCGTCCGATTGCACGACCAGGACCTGGCCCAGATGGAAGTCGCCATGTACACGGGTGCGCAACGATCCCTGACCGGCGGCGGCCAGCTTGCGCGCAGCCTCCCGCAGGCCATCCGCGTGGCTCATGATCGCCTTGGCACGAGCCTCGACCTGTGGGTTCGGCCAGGCGGTGAACCGCTCCAGCATGCCGATCGCGGTGTCGATCTGCTCAATCGCGCCGGCGGCCCATTCCTCGAGGATAGCGCTGTCGGCCGGCTCCGGTTTGAACGCCGGGTCATCGGTTGGGCTGGAGAATACCGCATGCAGTTCGCCAAGCCGCTGGCCGACCGCGGCCGCAAACACGTTGTAGGAGGCGAATGCGTCGTCGCCCTCTTCGGAGTCGGTCGTGGACAACTCGTCCACCGTCCGCTCCAGGAACTCCAGCGTCCAGCCCCAGCCATCGCCCTGGTTGCGGACGAAGCCTTGCACCAGGCCGATTGTGTTGGGCGTGCCGTCCATGTCCACGCGCACGATCTCTCCGAACAGCGGCGCGGTGTTGCCGAAGCCCCGCTCGGTCAGGAAGCGGGTGATCTCGCCTTCCGGATGAACGCCGGGGCTGACCCGGCGGACTACCTTCATCACCAGCGTGTCGCCGACGATGAGGGAGGAATTCGATTGTTCCGCCGAAAGACGGCGGATTTCCGCGTCATCCGCGAGGTCCAGCGACGCCATCAGCGACGTCGGCCGGAATTCGAGTGTGCCGCCGTCGAAGGTGATCTTATCGCTGGTGCGAAGGTTGCGCAGCACCGCCCGCGTAAAGGTGTCGATTGCGAATGCGTCGGTCAGATAGCCCACCCTCGGCCCAAGGCGGACGCGCGCCATGGCAAGCTGAGCGGGCAGGTTGCCGATCGCCTCGTCTTCCCACACGACGCCCATCGGCAGCGCGTAACGCTCCGTGCGGTCGCCGAGCTGGGCCTCCACCTCGGTGATGTAAATCGGCTCGGGCACCGGATTGATCAGCGCGAAATACGCCAGCTTCACGCCCGTGAGCTTCTCCGTCTTGGAGGCGAACCAACGGCGCTTCGGCAAGTAGTTCGGAAGCGCCTCATTCTCCAGCACGGAGCGGCCATAGCCGGGGCGCACTTCCTCGACCGACGTACGAAGCACGATGGTGGAGAATTCCGGCAGCGCTTCCGGCTGCGGGCTATGCCAGTTCGGCATCTGGGCATCCGACGCGAGCAGGAACCAATAGAACGCGAACGGAGGTAACGTGAGCAGATAGGAGAGTTGCCCCACAGGCGGGAAGACCGACCCGCCGACAATGTCCACCGGCACCCGGCCGGCGAACGCCGATAGATCCAGCTCCACCGCCTGGGCCGAGCGAGACAGGTTGGAGACGCAGAGCAGCGTCTCCTCGATGCCGTCCTCTCCGGTAAATT
>CAZZVB010000092.1:0-16551 GCA_964657445.1 uncultured Burkholderiaceae bacterium
CGCCGGCGAGCCCAACCGCCGATCCTATGCAAACCTCGATCAGGTCGTGCGCATGAACCGCGAGACGGGTGACTGAGATGAGCACCGCGACGCCGGCAGGGATGAGCAAGCTGGCCCATCCGGGCAACCGGTCACGCAACAGCAGTAGCAGCACTCCGCCGTAGATCACCGAAGATGCGGCGGCATGCCCGCTCGGGCTGCGGATGCCGGTGCCTTCGAGCGGCACGGCGCACGCAAAACAGATATACTTCAGCAGCGCCATCAAACCGAGCACGCCGATGACCGCGAACAGCCATGCCGCCAGCCCGCGCCACCAGCCGCAGGTCGCCAGGGCGACGGCGACTGTGAGGGCAACCGGCAGCATCACTGCCTGGTCGGCGAAGTCGGTGATGAACTGCAAAGCCCGTCAGCGACGCCGATATGCGGCCGGACGCATGGTCGTGTGGTGAGTCGCGGCATGGCCGTGCGATGGCATCGCTGCGCGTGCATAACGCAGCGGGTGAGCGGCCGGGCGGCCGTATAGGCGATGGTACGAGGTCACGCGGCGCTGTGTGCCATGGCCCCGCACGTAGGAGCGGTAAAAACTACGCTGGGTGGCCGGACGGCCTGTTGGGCGCGAGTAGCCACGGCCGCTACCGCTGCCACGGGGCGGGGGTGCGGTCAGCGCCTCCAGCGACAGCTTGTTGAGCTGGTCCGCGGTGGCCTGGGCGTGCGCCGGCGCGTTGACAAAGCCCGGCGAGGTTAACGCCAGGCAGGCGGCGAGGATGGCGAGTGACAGAACCCGGCGCATGACGAAAGACCCTCATTTGACGAACGGCTAGCCAAGAAGCGGCGGCGATACAGGCGTGCGGGCCGGTGCGCAATCTTGACGTCGCCACCTGGTCAGCCCATACCGCGCGCTCTGGTGCAGTGCACCTTGGTCCCACGGGGCCGCCGCCGCTCCGCGATAGTCGCGCAGCGGCGCGTTTTGCGTTTGGAGCGTGCGCGATGTTCGACACACTGTCGAGCAAACTGAACGGGGTTTTCGACGGGTTGCGCAAGCGCGGCCGGCTGTCGGAAATCGACATCGCCGAGGCACTGCGCGAGGTTCGCCTGGCGCTGCTAGAGGCCGACGTCGCGCTGCCAGTGGTGAAAGACTTCATCGCCAAGGTGCGCGAGCAGGCCACCACGATCGAGGTGATGGACAGCGTCGCCCCCGGCCAGCAGGTCATCAAGGTGGTGAACGACGTCATGGTCGAGGCGCTAGGTGGCGCTGGCGCCGTGCCGTTGAACCTCAACGCTGCTGCCCCGGTGCCGATCTTGATGGTCGGGCTGCAAGGCTCAGGCAAGACCACGACCTCCGGCAAGATCGCCCTGCGGCTCACGCAGCGCGAGAAAAAGAAGGTGCTGCTTGCCTCGCTGGACACCCAGCGCCCAGCGGCACAGCTACAACTCCAGCAACTGGCCGAGCGGGCCCGCGTCGTCAGTTTGCCGATCATCGCTGGCCAGACCCCGATCGAAATTGCCCGCCGCGCCATGGAGACCGGGCGGCGCGAAGTCTATGACGTCGTGATCCTGGACACGGCTGGGCGCCTGTCGATCGACGCGGATCTGATGGACGAGGTCCGCGCCATCCGCGCGGAGACCAACCCGGCGGAGACGCTGCTGGTGGTCGATGCCATGACCGGGCAGGACGCCGTGAACACCGCCCGCGCCTTCAACGAGGCGCTGGGCATTACCGGCATCGTCATGACCCGCATGGACGGTGACGCCCGCGGCGGCGCCGCATTGTCGATGCGCGCGATCACCGGCGCGCCAATCAAGCTGACCGGCTCGGGCGAGAAGATCGACGCGCTGGAGGAATTCCATCCGGAGCGCGTCGCCGGGCGCATCCTCGGCATGGGCGACATCGTCGGCCTGGTCGAGAAGGCCAGCGAGACGATCGACGAGGAAGAAGCCGAGAAGCTCGCCGCCAAGATGATGGCCGGCAAGTTCGACCTCGACGACTACGCCAAGCAGCTCAAGCAGATCACCAAGATGGGTTCGATCTCGTCCATCGTCGGCATGCTGCCCGGCATGGGGGCGGCGAAGGAGGCGCTGGAAGGCGCCAACATCGACAAGACGGTGCTGGCGCGGCAGGCGGCCGTGATTTCGTCCATGACGATGAAGGAACGGCGTAACCCGGACATCATCAAGGCCAGCCGCAAGAAGCGGATCGCCGCCGGATCAGGCACGACGGTGCAGGACGTCAACAAGCTGCTGAAGCAGTTCGACGACATGTCCACGATGATGAAGAAGATGCGCAAGCTGGGGCAAAAAGGGCTGATGCGTCACGGCCTCGGCGCGATCATGCCGAAGGGCATGGGCCAGCAGCGGCGGCCGTTTTAATTCTGAACTGAGTAGGGAAAGACTTATGGGACTGAAGATTCGTCTTGCACGGGCGGGCGCCAAGAAGCGGCCGTATTATCACATCGTGGTCGCCGACAGCCGCTCACCGCGTGACGGACGGTTCATCGAGAAGCTTGGCAGCTACAACCCGATGCTGCCGGCCGACCATGCCGAGCGCGTCCGCCTGCAGGATGAGCGCATCACCCATTGGCTGAGCGAAGGCGCGCTGCCCACTGATCGTGTGGCGAAGTTCCTCGGTCATGCCGGCCTGGCGCCGATGCCCGTGTTCCGCGAGCAGCCTGTCCAGTCTGCGCCGAAGAAGAAGGCGCAGGAGCGCGCCAAGGCGAACGCCGGCGCGTAATGGCCGACAAGCGTATCCTGCTGGGCGTGGTGGGCCGGCCGCATGGCGTGCGGGGGCTGCTGCACGTGCACAGCTACACCGCCGACCCGGCCGCGCTCGCCGCCTACGGTGCGCTGACGGACGATGCCGGCCGGCGCTGGACGCTCGACTGGCGCGGCGCGGGTGTCGCGGCCTTGCGGGACGCGGAAGGCCGGCCGGTTGCCGACCGCACCGCAGCCGAGAAGCTGGTGAACACCCGGCTCTACATCGACCGCGACCGCTTGCCCGAGCCGGAGGCGGAGGAGTTCTACCTCGCCGACCTCGTCGGGCTCACGGCTGTCTCGCCCGATGGCGCAGCGCTCGGCGCGGTGACGGCGGTGCATGACTACGGTGCAGGGGCGAGCCTCGAGATCGGCAGTATGCTGGTCCCGTTCACCAAGGCCTGCGTGCCGGTGGTGGATTTGATAGGCGGATGCGTCGTGGTCGCGCTGCCGGATGAGGTTGTCGTTGCAGGCGAAGACCCCTCACCCCGGCCCTCTCCCACTCGGCGAGGGTTGGGTGAGGGGCCAGCGCCAGAGGCGGCGCCCGGAGCATCGCCGCAATGACGTTCCGCGCCACGATCCTGACACTCTTCCCCGAGATGTTTCCCGGCCCCCTCGCCCACTCCCTCGCGGGCAAGGCCCTGACCGCCAACATCTGGTCGCTCGATACCCACGACATCCGCTCCGCCGGCCTTGGCCGCCACCGCAGCGTGGATGACACGCCCTTCGGCGGCGGTGCCGGGATGGTCATGCGTCCGGACGTGGTGGATGCAGCCATCGCCGCTGCGTCCGACGGCCGCCCTTTGCTCTATCTCACGCCCCGAGGCCGCCCGTTGCGCCAACCGGACATAGCCCGTCTCGTTGCCGGACCTGGCGTCATCCTGCTCTGCGGCCGCTACGAAGGCATCGACCAGCGCGTCATCGAGGCGCGCGGGGCTGAGGAAGTCAGCATCGGCGACTACGTGCTATCCGGCGGCGAGCTTGCGGCCATGGTCGTGCTCGACTCCTGCGTGCGGCTGCTGCCCGGCGTCATGGGCGCGGCCGAGAGCGCCGATGAGGAAAGCTTCAGCGCCGGGCTGCTGGAGTATCCGCACTACACCCGCCCGGCCGAATGGCAGGGACGCGCCGTGCCCGGTGTGCTGCTCAGCGGCGATCACGCCGCCATAGCGCGCTGGCGCCGCGACGAAGCCTTGCAGACCACGCGCGCCCGCAGGCCGGACCTGCTGACGCATCCCGTTGCAACCGGCGTCACCGCGCCGTAACACAGATTGAGAAGGACCAGACCATGAACCTCATTCAGCAATACGAGGCCGGCGAAATCGCCCGCCTGACCGCCGCCCGCGCCGTGCCGGAATTCGCACCCGGCGATACGCTCCGCGTGTCGGTCAACATCAAGGAAGGCGAGCGTTCGCGCGTCCAGGCGTTTGAGGGCGTGTGCATCGCGCGCTCCAACAAAGGGCTGAACAGCAACTTCACGGTCCGCAAGATCAGCTACGGCGAGGGTGTGGAGCGCGTGTTCCCGCTCTATGCGCCGACCATCGCGTCCATCGACGTGATCCGCCGCGGCGATGTGCGCCGGGCCAAGCTGTATTACCTGCGCGGCCGCCGCGGCAAGTCCGCCCGCATCGCTGAAAAGGCCCGCGACACCCGTCCCACCGAGACCGCCGCCGCCGAGTAACGCATTTCTTGAACTCTCTCCCCACGGGAGAGAGCAGGGTGAGGGGCGCTCCGCAAAGACCGCGCGAGACCTGCCCCTCGGCCCCTCACCCCGACCCTCTCCCGTTGGGAGAGGGAGACGAGAAAAGGGAGAAGCCGCAAGTGGCACGCACGCTGTTCGATAAAGTCTGGGATGCCCACGTGGTGGATCGGCTGGAGGATGGCACCTGCGTCCTCTACATCGACCGCCACCTCGTGCATGAGGTGACCAGCCCGCAGGCGTTCGAGGGCCTTCGCCTCGCCGGGCGCAAGGTGCGCCGGCCGGACGCGACCATCGCCGTCACCGACCACAACGTCCCCACCTCCGACCGGCGTGCCGGCATCGCGGAGGAAGAAAGCCGCATCCAGGTCGAAACGCTCGAGAAGAACGTGGTCGAGTTCGGCGTGCCCTACATCCCGCTGCTCGACGCGCGGCAGGGCATCGTCCACATCATCGGGCCGGAACTCGGCATCAGCCTGCCGGGCACGACGATCGTGTGCGGCGACAGCCACACCTCCACCCACGGCGCACTGGGCGCGCTTGCCTTCGGCATCGGCACCTCGGAGGTCGAGCACGTGCTCGCCACCCAGACGCTGCTGCAGAAGCCGGCCAAGAACATGCTGGTGAAGGTCGAGGGCGAACTCGCCCGCGGCGTCACCGCCAAGGACATCGTGCTGACCATCATCGGCAAGATCGGCACCGCAGGCGGCACCGGTCACGTCATCGAATACGGCGGCAGCGCCATCCGCGGGCTCGACATGGCCGGGCGCATGACCGTCTGCAACATGAGCATTGAGGCCGGCGCCCGTGCCGGCATGATCGCCCCGGACGAGACCACGTTCGAGTACGTCCGCACCCGGCCGCAAGCGCCGAAGGGCGAAGCGCTGGATCGGGCGATCGCCTATTGGCGCACCCTGCCCTCCGATGAAGGCGCGCACTACGACCGCGTGGTCGAAATCGACGCGGCTGGGATCGCGCCGATGGTGAGCTGGGGCACCAACCCAGAGGCCGTGTTGCCGATCACCGGCACCGTTCCCGACCCGGCGAGCTACAGCGACCCGGCGCAGGCAGACCAGGTGCAGCGCATGCTCACTTATATGGGGCTCACCGCCGGGCAAAAGCTGTCCGAACTGCCTGTGGACGTCGTGTTCATCGGATCCTGCACCAATGGCCGGATCGAGGATATGCGCGCCGCCGCCACCGTCGCCCGCGGCCGTCACGTCGCACCCGGCGTACGTGCCATGGTCGTGCCGGGCAGCGGGCTGGTGAAGCAGCAGGCCGAACAGGAAGGTCTCGACCGCGTGTTCCTGGACGCCGGGTTCGAGTGGCGGGAGGCCGGGTGTTCCATGTGCCTCGGCATGAACCCGGACAAGCTGACGCCGGGCCAGCGCTGCGCCAGCACGTCCAACCGCAACTTCGAGGGCCGGCAGGGGCCAGGCGGGCGCACTCACCTCGTCTCCCCTGCCATGGCAGCGGCAGCGGCGGTGACCGGCCACCTGGCTGACGTGCGGGAGATCTGAGCGATGGACGCCTTCACCACCCTGACCGGTGTCGCAGCCCCCCTGCCCCTCGCCAACGTCGATACCGACAAGATCATCCCGGCGCGCTTCCTGAAAACCATCAAGCGCACCGGCCTCGGCGTGCACGCGTTCGACACGTTGCGCTATGACGCCGAAGGTGCGGAGCGACCGGATTTCGTGCTGAACCAGCCGCCCTACCGGCATGCGGAAATCCTGATCGCGCATGAGAATTTCGGCTGCGGGTCCTCGCGTGAGCATGCGCCCTGGGCGCTGCTGGATTTCGGCATACGCTGCGTGATCGCGCCGGACTTTGCCGACATCTTCCACGGCAATTGCTTCAAGAACGGCATCCTGCCCGTCCGGCTGCCGCGCGAGATCTGCGACCAGTTGATGGACGACGCCCGCATGGGGGGCAACGCCCGGCTGACGGTCGATCTGGCCCGCCAGGTCGTCGTCCGCCCTTCCGGCGAGGAAATTCCGTTCGAGATCGACGCCTTCCGCAAGCACCTCCTGCTCAACGGCCTGGATGACATCGATCAGACCATGATGCGCGGCCCATCCATCGACAGCTACGAAGCCAAGCAGCCGGACTGGCTACCCGGCGTCACCGCGTAGGATGGGCAAGCGAAGCGCGACCCATCTTCGATCCGTCGCGCCGGCGCCCCTCACCCCGCCCACTCCCGGAGGGAGAGGGAGAAGCAAGTAAGGAAGAACAAGCAGATGCCGTCGAACAAGAAGCTTCTTCTGCTCCCCGGCGACGGTATCGGGCCCGAAGTGATGCGGGAGGTGCGCCGGGTCATCGACTGGATGTCGCGCACGCGACGCGCGAGTTTCGAACTCGCGGAAGATCTCGTCGGCGGCGCCGCCATCGACGCACGTGGCCGGGCCATTTCGGACGAGACGGTCGCTCGCGCCAAGGAAGCCGACGCAGTCCTGTTCGGCTCGGTCGGCGGCCCGCAATGGGACAAGCTCGGCTTCGACAACCGCCCGGAACTCGCCATCCTGACATTGCGGCGGGAGCTGGGGCTGTTCGCCAACCTGCGCCCGGCCATCGTGCTGGACCCGCTGATCGACGCCTCCACCCTCAAGGCGGACGTGGTGCGCGGGCTGGACATCATGATTGTGCGGGAGGCCACCGGCGGCATCTATTTCGGTGAGCCGCGCGGCGTGGAAACCCTGGCGGATGGGCAGCAACGCGGCATCAACACCGAGGTGTACACCACCTCGGAGATCGAGCGTGTGGCCAAGGTCGGGTTCGAACTGGCCCGCAAGCGCCAGAACCGCCTGTGCAGCGTGGAGAAGGCTAACGTCATGGAGTCAGGCCTGCTCTGGCGCCAGGTCGTCACCGCGCTGGGCGCTCGCGACTACCCCGACGTGCAATTGAGCCACATGTACGCCGATAACTGCGCCATGCAGCTCGTGCGGAACCCGCGCCAGTTCGACGTCATCGTCACCAGCAACCTGTTCGGCGACCTACTCAGCGACCTGGCGTCCATGCTGACCGGCAGCCTCGGCATGCTGCCCTCCGCCACGCTCGGCGACGTGGACCCGGCGACCGGCCGCCGCTATGCCCTGTATGAGCCGATCCACGGCAGCGCGCCCGACATCGCCGGCCGCGGCATCGCCAACCCGATCGGCCAATTGCTCAGCTTTGCCATGCTGCTGCGCCATTCGTTCCAAATGGACGAGGACGCTGCCCTCATCGAACGCGCGGCCTCCAACGTGCTCGCCAGTGGCCTGCGAACGGCCGACGTGATGGCGCCGGGTGCGGCCCAGGTGGGCACATCGGTCATGGGCGAAAGCATCCTGCGCGAACTGGATAAACTCGCTGCCTGAAGGGCTTGCCCCCCAAGGCGCGTTGGCCTAAACCGCGCGCTCGGTTGCGCCCGTAGCTCAATTGGATAGAGCACCAGACTACGAATCTGGGGGTTGGAAGTTCGAGTCTTTCCGGGCGCGCCATTCTTCAAGACATCCGGTGTAGGACGTGGCTGTTCGGCGCGCGCTGCCCAGACTTAGCCTGCTCGTGCGCTTAGCAATAATGGTCAGGAGTTGGCAGCGGCGAGGCGATACCGTGCTGCGCTTTCCACCCAGTTCAGCTGCGCACGGTTTTGCGCCAACCAAATACGCAGCAGCCTTTGCTCCGGCGAGGCCGCCGTCCACCGATCGGGATTCCCGACAGTGTTGGGTAACGGCAGCACGCTGCGCAGCACTCGCGCAGGCATAAGTAAGCACTTACCAGCGCCGTGGTCGGTCACATGCGGCGTCTCAGGCAGCAGGTCGATGATGCGGTCCGCGCCGGCGAGATCACCGGTCAGGAGCCGCCCGGCCGCCAAGACCGATCCCTCGAAGGGGTCAAGCTCTGGCTGCGCCGTGGCTTCTCTCTGCATGACGAAGCGCCGAAACGCCTCGAACAACGTTTCGCTTTCATTCACAACAAACCTGTTTGGAGGTTTACTCATTGGGGTCCCGTAGAGGCAGGATATCACCTGCTGACGGAACGGACCGAGCGGCTCCAGGGCCTGCCAGAACTGATGGATCCGCTCGTGTACGTCGGGTGCGGGGGGTGCCTTAACGGCGCGGCGCCAGAATATCACCCTCGTTGACCACTTGCGGTGCGGCTTGTCAGCTCGCACCGCACATATCTTGCCGCCTGGCGGCATGGAACAGAGAATCCTGCTGCGAGCGACGAGTGTCCGTCAACCGGCGCCGCAAATCCCAGCCGCCAGAGTATGATCCACGACCCACAGGCACGCCATTGCGAGCACGCCGGCCGTTCCAACCGCGGATACGGTGAACGTGCAGAACGCGAGATACCGCAGCAAAGCTGCGGCATCTCCATCGGAGAGAGAATTTGGCATGGTTGCAATACTCTTCGATCGGAGCGGCCACATACCGCACCATGCTAGAATATCGTCCAAAAAACCGGGAATCGGTATCTGTAAAGATACTTAGGGTGCGAGCGTTTTGCTCAACCGTGCGTGAGGAACAGCCCCACACACGCGGCCTGAGCCTCGTCAGATCAGCGTTGACACCACGACCATACAGGCCGCCAGCAAGCCTGACGCCATGAGGGCGAAGACGAGTTTACGCTCCGCCTCGGGCAGCTGGCGAAGGCGGCCGGTCGAAGTGCTGGATGGCTCGCGATCAAACTCGGCCGCGGGTTCGTTGTCGGTGTGACGATCTTGGTAGGGCATGCTCTAGTCCTCTTGTCCTATCTCGTTATAGAGATTGCACAAACGAACGGAAAGTGGAATCGGTTAATAGCCTGCCGCTAAATACGACTATTGTCCATTTTTATGGACTATGCGCGATGCGAATGGGCGCTGGATGTCCAGCGCCCGTCCGACCGTGCCGAAGCCGACGCCGTCAGAGTTTGACGAGCATCGCCTGTGACGATGGCAGCTCGATCGGACGCTCCTGCTTGTCGGCGAGGTATTCCGCGAAGGCCTCACGCACGCCGTCCAGGTAGGAATAGTCATGTGTCAGGATGATGCCGCCTGGCACCATGCGCGGGTAGAAGAACTCGAGGCACCCCAACGTGCTGGACCGCAGATCGACGTCCAGATGCACGAACGAAAAACGGCTGCTTTCGCAAGGCGCGGCAGTGTCTGGGAACAACCCTGGGTAGAAACTGATGTTCTCGCGATCGGCCAGGAATGCCCGCACCGAAGCTAACGATGCGGCATAGTGCCCTTCCCGCATCCGGTCATGCTCGTCGGCCTCGGGCTCCGGCAGTCCGGAGAAGGTGTCGAACAAGTGCAGCGGCGCCGACCCGCTCGCAACGCTGATCAGCTTGGCCGACACGCCCTGATACACACCGACTTCCGCCATCTCGCCTCGCAGGCGGCTTTGTGCGCGGGCCAGCGAGAACAAGGTGAACGCCTCGTTGCCGCTCAGCAGCGACTCGCGGCTGCGACGGGCGTCCTTGATCGCCTGCAGGACGTGCCGCTCCTTGTGGCCGCGCAGGAATGCAAGCTCCAGCCGCGCCAGCATGCCGATGGACAGGCCGCGCACCAGCCGGCTCGCCGCGATCAGGCGGTGCAGGCGGGCGCTGTCGAACCGCTTGGCAACCGGCGCGCGGACAAACTCGCCCGGCCGGGCGATGGATGAACTGGACATGGCGGAAGGTCCTTTGAGGCTGAGACACCGCCCCGCAGAACGCAGACTGGCGGCCGGCGACACTGGCTGTTGCACCAAATGTCGGGGCGCCAACACCGGACCGGGAAAGTTGTTTCCCGGCTTCACGCGATCGGGAGCCGAATTTGAGCCTTAAATATGCAGGTCAGGCATGACGGCGTGCAGCAGGAAAAGCAGCAGGAACACAATCAGCAGGATACGAAGGATACCCCCAAATGCCCGCAGCACGGCGACGATGAACAGGATCAAGACCACGAGGATGACGATCTGCTGGATGCCGCCGGGCACACCGACTTGGCCCAAGACGTGGTGCAGAAAGTCCTCGATCACCGCAAACAGGCTGATGAACAGCCCCAGCAGAGCACGCAGCCAATACGTCACGGTTCCCAAGGCTTGATCGACCGAACCCATGACCATGCAACTCCGCTACAAGGAAGCTTGTAGTCACCCGGCCGATGGCTTGTCACGCGACGTTGGCTTGACCGTTTCCCGACATCGCTCAGAACCACATCATGTTCCGATGGTTTGAGAGTATCCTTCGCCCGACCGATCCCCCGCCGCCCGGCCAGCCCCCGGCAGGGCTTGCTGCCTTCTACTGGCACTTCATCCGGCAATCCCGCGCATTAGTGGTCGGACTGTTCGCGGTGGGTATGTTCACCGCGCTGCTGGACAGTCTTATCCCGGCCTTCCTGGGCCGCGTGATTAAGCTGATCGGGCAATATCGCCCTGCGGAGCTTTGGGCCAATGCCGGCTGGCAGTTGGCGGCCATGGCCTCAATCCTGCTGGTGGTGCGCCCTGCGGGCATGCTGTTGCGGAACCTTGTGACCAACCAGGCCATCGCACCCGGCATGACGAACTTGATCCGGTGGCAGAGCCATTGGCACGTCGTTCGCCAAAGCTGGACATTCTTCCAGAACGACTTCGCCGGGCGCATCGCCAACCGCGTCATGCAGGCTGGCCCGGCGCTGCGCGAAAGCGTGGTGCTGACCACCAACGCGGTCTGGTACATCGTCGTCTATGGCGGCAGCGCGATGCTGCTGATGGGCCATGCCGACGCCCGGCTGGCGATCCCGCTGGCCGCCTGGTTTATCGTCTATGCCGCCCTGCTGCGCTGGTTCGTGCCACAGGCCAGCAAACGCTCCCGCCGCACCTCCGAGGCGCGATCGCTGCTCACCGGGCGAGTGGTGGACAGCTACACCAACATCCTCACCGTCAAGCTGTTTGCACGGGCGCGCGATGAAGATGCGCATGTCGCCGACGCTGTGGACGAGCACACCACCGTCTATCACGACAACACCAGGCTGCTGACGATCTGGATGCTGACCCTGCAGACGACCAATGCCTGCATGGTGGTGGGCACGGCCGGGCTGTCGATCTGGCTGTGGGTGCACGGCAAGGTGGGCGTGGATACGGTCGCGATGGCCCTGCCCCTCGCCTGGCAGGTCAACAATATCGCCGGTTGGGTGTCCGACAGCGTCACCAGCATCTTCGACAATGTTGGCATCGTGCAGGATGCCATGCGCTCAATCGCCGTCCCGCAGCAGCATCCGGACGCCCCGAGCGCCCGCCCGCTGATCGTCAGCGAGGGCGCCATCCGGTTTGAAGACGTGCAATTCGGCTATGGCACGGAGCGTGGCGTGCTGCACGGGCTGGACCTGTCGATCCGCCCCGGCGAGCGGATCGGCCTGGTTGGGCAGTCCGGCGCGGGCAAGTCCACGCTGGTGAACCTGCTGCTCGGGTTCTACGCGCCCGAGGGCGGGCGCATCCTGATCGACGGGCAGGATATCGCCGGGGTGACGCAGGAAAGCCTGCGCGGGCAGATCGGCATGGTGACGCAGGACACCTCCCTGCTTCACCGCTCGATCCGCGACAACATCCGTTACGGCCGCCCGAACGTGACGCAGGCGGAAGTGGCGGATGCCGCCCGGCGTGCCCATGCCGACGTCTTCATCGGCACGCTGGAGGACTGGAACGGCCGTCACGGTTATGACGCCCATGTCGGCGAACGCGGGGTGAAGCTGTCGGGCGGCCAGCGGCAGCGCGTGGCGATCGCGCGCGTGATCCTGAAGGACGCGCCTATCCTGGTGCTGGACGAGGCGACCAGCGCGCTCGACTCGGAAGTGGAGAACGCAATCCAGGAACAATTGGACGGCTTGATGGAGGGCCGCACCGTGATCGCCATCGCGCACCGGCTCTCGACCCTGGCGCGGATGGACCGGATCGTAGTGCTTGACCAGGGCCGCATCGTCGAGCAGGGCACCCATGCGGCGCTGCTGGCCGCCGACGGCGCCTATGCGAAGCTCTGGCGGCGCCAATCCGGCGGCTTCCGGTCCTCACCCGTTCTTGACACCCCTGTAACCCCCGGTTAGCAAGCCCTCGCTTCTGACAGCCCGTCCATTCGGGCGCGGAGAGCGCAGACATGAGTGACGATCAGGGTGATTTCGAGCGGCGTTTGAACGCTGCGCGGGGCCGCCGGGCACCTCCCACATCGGCGGGTCGCCAAGTGGGACCATCGCCTTGGGGTATCGGCGCGCGCGTCGGGGTGGAACTGCTGTCCGCCCTGGTCGTGGGCCTGGGGATTGGCTGGGGGCTCGACCGCTGGCTGCACACGACACCCCTGTTCTTGGTGGTGTTCGTGCTACTGGGCGGGGCGGGCGGAGTGGCGAACGTGTGGCGCTTGATGGCGCCGAAGGCCAAGGTGGCCGAAGTAAAGGGACGGGATTTTGACTGAGGCTTCCGCACCGACGATCGACGCGCTCGGGCAATTCAGGCTGCATCACGGTCTCGGCCTGATCGGTAAGTCCGTCAATTTCACGCAGGCCAATTGCTGGATGATCGCCGGCGGCCTTCTGGTGCTGTTCATGCTTGTTTACGGCATGCGCAGCCGAAGCGTCGTGCCGGGCCGCCTGCAATCGATGGCCGAAATGAGCTACGGGTTCATCGAAAAGATGTGCTTGGAGCAGATCGGCGAGGAAGGCCGCCGCTTCTTCCCGTTCATCTTCACGCTGTTCTTCTTCGTGCTGATGGGCAACCTGCTTGGGTTGCTGCCATTCGCCTTCACCTACACCAGCCACATCGCCGTCACCGCGGCGCTGGCCATCATGGTGATCGTGTTCGTGACCACGGTCGCGATCCGTGAGAACGGCAGCCACTTCTTCACCGAATACTTCTTCCCGCCGGGTGCGCCGAAGTGGCTTGCGCCGCTGATCATCCCGGTCGAAATCATTTCCTACCTGTCACGTCCGGTCAGCCTGTCGATCCGTTTGTTCGCCAACATGGTCGCCGGCCACGTGATGTTCGAAGTGTTCGCCACCTTCATCCTGATGCTGTCCGCAGCCGGTGTGCTCGGCACGATCGGCGCCGTCGGGCCGCTGGCGATCAACGTCTTGCTGGTCGGGTTCGAACTGCTGGTGGCCTTCTTGCAGGCCTACGTGTTCGCCATCCTGACCTGCATCTACCTGCATGACGCCGTGCACCTGCACTGACGCGTCTGTCAGACTTCCGCTCTCTATCACTCAGAAGGACTTCGATCATGGACGTCGCCGCCGCTAAGGCCCTTGGGGCTGGTATTGCCGTCATCGCGCTCGCGGGCGTGGGTATCGGCATCGGCAACATCTTCTCCGCGCTGGTCACCAGCGTGGCGCGCAACCCGTCCGCCCGTGACCAGGTCTTCGGCCTGGGCATCCTGGGCTTCGCGTTGACGGAAGCCGTCGCTCTATTCGCCCTGCTGATCGCCTTCCTGATCCTGTTCACCTGATCCGTTAGGTCGTCCCTATGCGCCGCCTCCATCTGGCAGGCATCGCCATCCTCCTCGCGGCCGCAGGGCCCGAGAAGGAGGGCATGCCGCAGCTCAACTTCAAGACGCCGCTCACCGTCAGCCAGGTGGTGTGGGGGTCGATCCTGTTCGTCCTCCTGTATCTGTTGCTGTCGCGTTGGGCATTGCCCAAGGTCGGCAGTGTCGTGGAGGACCGGCGCGCGAAGATCACCGGGGATCTGGAGACGGCGCACAGCTCCAAGGCGGAGGCCGATGAGGCCGTCGAGGAGGTGCTGGAGGCAACCCGGCGTGCCCGCACGGAAGCGCAGGCCTCCGTGGCCGCGGCAACGCAGCAGGCCAAGGCCGAAGCTGCGGCACGGGCTGCCGTGATGAACGAGAAGCTGGATGCGCAACTGGCGGAAGCGGAGGGCCGCATCGCCGCTGCCCGCGCCTCTGCCATGGGCGCGCTCCGGCAGGTGGCGAGCGAGGCGGCATCCACCGTCGTCGAACGCCTGACCGGCCACGCGCCAGATGCGGCGCAGGTCGATCGGGCGGTGTCCGGCCTGCTGCCCGCCGGCGCGAACGGCTAGGGGAACACGCCAATGCACGAATTCTTTGCCGAGCCGCGGTCTTGGGTTGCGGTCGCGTTCGTCATCTTCTTCGTGCTGTTCGGCAAGAAGATCTGGGACGCTCTGACCGCGATCCTCGACAAGCACGCCGCGACCATCCGCGCGGAGTTGGAAGAGGCGAGCCGTCTGCGCACTGAGGCCGAGAAGATGCTGTCCGACGCCACCAAGCGGCGGGAGCAGGCGCTGGTCGAAGCCAGGTCGCTGATTGAATCCGCCCACGCCGAAGCAGCCCGCGTGTCCGAGCAGGCCGGCATCGACGCCGAAGCCGCTGGCCGCCGGCGGGAACAGATGGCCATGGAACGTATCGCCGCCGCCGAGAAGGCCGCGATCACCGACGTCCGTCTCGCCGCCGCCGACATCGCCGCCAAAGCGGCTCAGGCGGTCATCGCGGAAAGCCTCACCGCCGAGGCGGACGCCACCATCATCGATCGCGGGATCGCCGGCTTGCCGGCTGCCCTCACCCGGCGCGCTGCCTGACACCACGGAGCTTCAGCATGGCATGGTCCCATCGTCTTTCGGCTTTCATCCTGGCCGGGGCGATCGGGCTCTCCGCGGCGCCGGCTTCGGCCGCCACATTCAAGTGGGCCAATGACGGCGACGCCAATTCGATGGACCCCTACACCCGGTCCGAAACATTCCTGCTGACGTTCACTCAGAACTTCTACGATCCGCTGGTCCGCCGCGACAAGGACCTCAAGGTCGAACCGGCGCTGGCAGAGAGCTGGGAGCAGCCTAACCCGACCACATGGCGCTTCCACCTGCGGCACGGCGTGACGTTCCACGACGGCTCGCCCTTCACCGCCGACGACGTGGTGTTCAGCTACCAGCGCGTGATCGCACCGGGCAGCCAGTTGAACGGCTATATGCAGGCAGTGACCGAGGTGAAGAAGATCGACGACTTCACCGTCGATTTCATCACCAAGGTGCCCGACCCGATCTTCCTGGAGGAGATCACCTTCTGGGCGATCATGTCCAAGAAGTGGTGCGAGGCGAACGGCGCACAGCAGGCGATGGACCTGACCAAAAAAGACGAGAACTTCGCCACCCGGCACGAGAACGGCACGGGGCCGTTCATCCTGGATGACCGCGAGCCAGACCGCCGCACCACCCTGCACGCCAATCCCAAGTGGTGGGACAAGATGCCGGGCAACGTGGACAAGGTGGAGTTCAACGTCATCGGCAACGCCGCGACCCGCGTCGCCGCCTTGCTGTCCGGCGATATCGACATGATGTACACCGTTCCGCCGCAAGACTTCACGCGGCTGAACGGCAGCCCCGACCTGAAGGTGCTGCAGGTGCCGGAACTCCGCACCGTATTCCTGGGCTTCGACCAGACCCGGGATGAGCTGCTGAAGTCCGACGTGAAGGGCAAGAACCCGTTCAAGGACGTGCGCGTCCGCAAGGCATTCAACGAGGCGGTGGACATCAAGGCGATCCAGGCCCGCGTCATGCGCGGCCAGTCGCATCCGACCGGGCTGCTGTATGGACCCGGCGTCAACGGCTGGACCGAGGCGTCCGACGTCCGCTACCCCTACGACCCGGCAGACGCCAAGAAGCTGCTGGCCGACGCCGGCTACCCCGAAGGCTTCGGCGTCACGCTGGACTGCCCGAACGACCGCTACATCAACGACGAGGCGATCTGCCAGGCGGTGACGGCCATGCTGGCCCGCATCGGCGTCAAGGTGACGCTGAACGCGCAGACGCGGCTGAAATACTTCGCCGAGATCAGCAATCCCGACTACCACACCAGCTTCTACATGCTGGGCTGGACGCCCAACACGTACGACGCGCTCAACACCTTCTACAACCAGGCCGGCACCCGCAGCGGCACCCGCGGCATCTTCAACGACGGCGGCTATTCCAATCCGAAGTTCGACACCCTGCTCGACCAGATCGCCATCGAAACCGACCACGACAAGCGCCAGTCGGAGATCCTGGCGGCGTCGCAGATCCTGAAGGACGATGCCGCCTTCCTGCCGCTTCATCAGCAGGTCGTAGTCTGGGCGACCCGCAAGAACGTGGACCTGGTGCAGATGGCGGACAATGCGTTCGCACTGCGGTTCGTCA
>CAZZVB010000093.1:0-16526 GCA_964657445.1 uncultured Burkholderiaceae bacterium
GACCATCACGATTTCGGCTCCGCCGAACTCTGCGCCAGCGTCAAGGCGGACGGCGCAGAATTGTGCCAGCTTCGCGACGCCGCGGGCGTGGACTATCTCTGGCCGGCCAGCCCGCCCTGGCCCCGACATGCGCCGGTGCTGTTCCCGATCGTCGGCCGGCTGCGCGACGACACGCTGACGCATCACGGCCAAACCTACCGGATGACGCAGCACGGCTTCGCCCGCGATCGCCGGTTCACCTGGATCGAGCGGTCATCCATGGGCTGCCGGCTGATGCTGAGCGACGACTCGCAGACCAGGGCGATGTATCCATTCGGCTTCCGGTTTGAACTCGCCTACACGGTTCGCGGCGCCACCCTCGAAACCCGTTTCACGATCGTCAACACCGGCGAGGAGGTGCTTCCCGCTTCCATGGGCGCACACCCGGCGTTTCGCTGGCCGCTCATCGCCGGGATGCCGAAGGATGCCTACGCGCTCACCTTCGAGGCGGACGAAACCGCGCCGCTGGGGGTTCTGGACAAGGGGCTGCTATCGGACACCGTGCGCCCGTCGCCAGTGCACCAGCGCCGACTCGGCTTGACCGAGGCGCTGTTTGACCAAGATGCGTTGATCTTTCTGCAACCGGCCAGCCGGTCGGTCAGGTTCGCCACGGCAACCGGACCAGCACTGACCGTGTCCTGGCAAGGGTTCGACCAGCTCGGCGTCTGGTCCCGCCCGGACGGCGATTTTCTCTGCATCGAACCATGGCTCGGTGTGGCAAGCCCGGAAAGATTTGCCGGCGAGTTTCGGCAAAAACCCTACCTCTGCTTGATTGAACCGGGCGGAAGCCGCTCCGCGGTTTACGCGATAACCGTTTCATAACTGCGGCTGTCGCTCCAGCGAGCCCTGCATTGGCTGCCGGCGATTGCGCGCGCGCCCGCCACGAGCTAGACGTTTGCACGATTTCGTGAACTCTTGATGGCGGCTGGCGGATTGCGCCCGTGCGTCCAAGTGCCCACGATCCACTTAAGTAAAAAATTGTGTTGGAACAGGATGTCAGTCTCTATTCAATCAGAAGGTTTTCGTGTCGGCAGGTCCGCGTCGCGGGCTGCCCAGTCTGAAGAGGAAAACGTTTTGACTTATGCTGCGGTGCACACAGTCGCTGATACCCGAAAGGGGGGCGCTTTGCTGCACTGCAACAAAAGTGAGACACGCGACACTGCGGACGGGCACGCCATCGTTGGTATTGTGCTCGGCATCGCGCTTTCGCTGCCGATCTGGATCGGCGTTCTGGCACTGGCGTCATCGCTGATCGGCTGACGACACGGCGCGACCGTCCGGCCAAACCCCGGCCCCGCTGCGGCGGCGCTGAACTTTTCGAGTGGCGGCGTGCCGGTGCATCTCCGGCGCACGGTCGCGGGCACGGCTAGCCGCATCCCAGCGGGCAAGGCTATTCCTCTCCGCAGCCACCCGAGGAGCCGCCATGGCCAGCAGCCCAACCCTGAGTTTCGGCATCACCGTCTGCGGCATCGAGGAACTGGCCGGCCACAGCACCACGGGCGCAAGCCACGTCCTGTCAATCCTCGACCCGGTCGCCCCGGTGCCAGAGGCGTTCGGCTCGTTTGGTGAGCACGAGAAACTCGAACTGCGCTTCGATGATATCATCGAGGACCTGCCTAGCCTGATACCGCCGCAGCAGACCGACGTAGCGGCGTTGCTCGCCTTCGGTCGGAACTTGATGAACGAGCCTGGCGCCCATCTGCTGGTGCATTGCCATGCTGGCATCTCCCGTTCCACCGCCTCCATGGCGCTGATCATCGCCCAGGCATTTCCGGACATGCCGGCCGAGCAAGTTCTCTCGACGGTGCATGGCATCCGCGAAAAAGCCTGGCCCAATCTGCGGATCATGGAATTGGGCGACGCGATGCTGGGCCGCGGCGGCACGCTGGTGCAAGCGACTCACGCCCTGCATGCCCTGCAGTTGCAACGCCGTCCCCATTTGGCGGAGTTCATGACCGAGGGCGGGCGGGGGCGCGAGGTGCTCGCAGCGCGTGCCATCGCAGGCTGAGCCTTATGCGTGGCACAGAACTTGCGCTGCCTGCGCGCCAACAGCTGAGGAAACAAGCATGAAACGATCGAGATTCGTAGGGCTGCTCGCCGGAGCGCTCTGCCTGGCCGCCGCCACGGCGGGTGCGAAGGACTGGAAGGTCGTCCGGATCGGCATGGACGCGACCTACCCGCCCTTCGAGAGCGTGGACCCGAGCGGCAAGATCGTGGGCTGGGAAGTCGATTACGCCCGCAACCTTTGCGACAAGATGAAGGTCACCTGCGAGTTCCAGAACCAGGACTGGGACGGGATCATCCCCGCTCTGCTGTCCGGCAAGTTCGACGTCATCCTGTCGTCGATGAATGAGACGCCGCAGCGCGCCAAGCTCGTTGGCTTCTCCGACGTTTACTATGCCACCGCCCCGGTCTGGGTGACGGCCGCCAGCAACAAGAGCGACGACACCTCGCTGGCCGCCATGAAGGGCAAGGCGGTCGGGACCCAATCCTCCACGACCTTCGCGAACTATCTGGCGAAGAATTACGCCGGGGTGGACGTCAAGCTGTATCCGGGCGGCGACGAGCCGTTTGCCGACCTCGCCAGCGGACGGTTGGATTATGTCGTGAGCGATACGCTCGTCGCAGAGAAGTTCATCGAAAAGATGCCCGGCTGCTGCCGGATCGTATCCGAAATCGTCCGTGACCCGGCGGTGTTCGGCCCCGGCGTCGGCGCCGCCTTCCGCCCGGATGACACCGACCTGAAGGACATGTTCAACAAGGCCATCACCGAAGCGAAGGCCGACGGCAGCTTCAAGACGCTCGCCGCGAAATACTTCAAGATCGACATCAGCCCAAAGAGCTAGCGTTTAGACGGCAACGGGCCAGCCGGCCCGTTGCCGCTCAGCGGATCAGAACCCGTAATCCGCCTTGTTGTCGTCCCAAACCTTCTGCGACCAGTCGTCAACCGCCTGGATCGAATTGCCAATCGACGCGAGCAGCAGCGGGTAATCGTTATAGCTCCCTGGGTCCTTGGGCGCCGCGCCATTGCCGATGGACATGAGCGCCTTGGACACCAGGGTGATGGCCTTCTTTTCGGTCGTGCTCGTCGGGACAACGGACTTGCCGACCTTCTTGGGGGCTTGGATCAAAACTGGACATATGAACTTCAGCAGCAGTTGGGACCGGATCTGGCCCACGCTGTCCACGCCCACTCGCCCTTGGCCAGCAGCAGCGAAACTCATCAGCACTGCGAGCAATGTATCCGGCAGCGCCGTGGTGGTGATCTTCGTCACAGTCTGCGTGACATACGCCGCAAGCCTCTTGTCGTCCTTTGCGGCATCACCGGTTGTCACGGACAGCAGTTTGTCACGCTCGCGCAGCGGGCCATCCACGCTCTCCCGGCTCTCCGGGTCCGCCATCACGGCGCGATTGGCGAGCACATTGGCAACGCTGGTGCCCCGGAAGAACGTCGAATCGCCCTCCTTCAATCCCTGCATCCTGAGCGCCTTGCCGCAAAGCTTCGCCATGTAGGCAGGGTCCTTGCCGTGCTCGGCAATCACCTTCTCAATGAAGGGCAACATCTCTTTGTCGTTGCCGAAATCGGTGGATGTCAGCAGCCCCGCGAGGTTCTCCGGATCAGGCTTCTTTGCCACAATAGCATTGAAAATCTCCGGGTTCTCCTTCAGCGCCTTGCCGCGATCCTTCTCATCCATGAGCTGGGCCTGAAACGAACGCTCCGTCTGAGCGCCTGAAACCTCGTTTTGGAGGCGTTCCAGGGCGCTGATGCGCTTGTCGATCGCGTCGATCTTGCGGTTTCGCTGATCGATTTTTGCAGGGTCTTTTTCCCCTTTCAGGTTGGCGAAGTAGCGTCTGGACTGCTCCCGCAGCGCCACCACGAGCTTGTCAACCTCGGAGCCGAGCTTGTTTTGTTTGATTAACACATCGGCCTGCTCCAGCATCGCATCGACCGGCTCCGCGATCTCCTTGCGATAGCCACGGTCTTTGCTGCCGCCTACGCGGCTGATGTCCTCGCCCACACCACCGATCTCGTCGCTGGACGACTCAATCACCTGGCTCAAACGCTCATCGATCGGCGTATCGAGTTTGCCGAGTACGCCCCCCAGCGGCGCCTCGACCGGCCCCTTCTTGAACATCGACGGCTTGGCAAGGTCGTCTTGGCCGATCAGGCTGTCCTCGCCCATCGCATCCAGGAATGCGTTGGCCCAGGCACGCTGCTTCTCGCTGAGCCTGAGCGCCAGCTTCGTTCCGGACATGCTATTTCCTCCCGCAGGTCAAAAATGTGAAAGGGCGCCAACAGTCACGCAGCGATGCGTTTGGACAGCGTGTCCAGCGCGCCGCCGAGCGTGGATCGTACGGCGATCGAGATGCCGAACGGATTGGTATCGATCAGAGCCACGATTTTGTTGCTTCTCAGGAAAGACTGGTAGCTTTCAATCGCCGCCGAAAGCTTCTTGCGGGCGCCATCGCCGCCGCCCGGCGCGTCGGCCTCCCGCAAGGCGGTCATCAGGCCAACGCTGTTCTTGCCGCTGATGCCATTCAGGCCGTATTCGGCGATGCGGTTGAGGTCCGGGTCGTCGAAGCCCTTCAGCGCTACCTGCAGCTTACCGATCTGGTCATCCACCGTCTCTTTCGCGTCGAGCCAAATCGGCAGCAGCGGCCCGTCTTGGGCACCGCCATGCGCCGCAGCCTGGCCGGCCAGCGCGTCGAACACCTTTCGCAACTTCTCTATCGCGGCCGTCGCCGCGGATACGTCGTGCCCCTTGATCTCGTCGTTTGCCACTGCCGCAGCCTTCAGCAGGATCGCCTTGCGGCCGGCGTCATCCCCGGCCACCGCGGGGATGCGTTGCACCAGTTCGCCCAAGGCGTGCCGCAACCCGGCTTCCTGATCCTGTCCCGCCGGCGCTTCCTCCGTCGGCGCAGTGCCGCCTGCGACCGGTTCCGTTGCGTCCGCCCCGCCCTGGTCCAACGACGGATCGACCTTGAATTCGACCTTCTGATACGAAATCTTTTTCAGGACCTCGATCATCTTTGGCCGCATCGCGCCGGGCGTCTCCTTATTGACGGAGAACTCCACGAGGGACGCATCGACAGCGGGATCGACCCGCGCTGTGCCGCACCGAAGAGTGGACGACTGCAGTGCGATCCCGGCTTTCGCAGCCGTCGATTTCAGCGCCGCCATCAAGGCCTGCGGCTTGGTCTTCTTATCCAGGAGCAGCACGGCCTCCCCATCGCTGGTCAGCGCCATCGCCGCTTGCACGGCTTCCTGCTTGGCGGCAGCGAGAAGAGGCTTCATCTTGTCGGCGGGCATAATCCCGTCGGATGCAACCGGCTTCGCCATTCCCCATCCCCATCGTTTTGATGGCGAGAAGGATAAACCGGCGGGAAATGTCACCTCAAGCGTGATCTGTGCCGGACGACGACGGTATGACTTACGGCTTGGCCAGAACGTACTGTAAAGATAACAAAAGTTACTTGAAGAGTTTAGCGCGTCGCCACGATGAACAGCCTGGGGAACGGCAGCAGTACGGCGCCGTCAGGCTGGGCGGGATAGGCGTGACCGACCGCAGCCTGATAGCGCGCCAAGAACTCCACCCGCTCCGCCGGGTCGAGTGGGGCGAGGAACGGCCGCAGGCCACTGCCCTTGAACCACTCCACGACAGCCGCAGCGCCGCCCGCCAAAACGTGGTTGTACACAGTTAGCCAAACATCCACGGCTGTGCAGTGGGGCTTCAACAGGCCGTAATACCACTCCGCCGTCTGCCGGCCGGCCCGAGAGCCCGCGGCCTGTGCCAGCTTCCCGGACCATGGGCCGCTCGCAGCAACCTCTCGCATCAGGCGGTGCGCCGGCTCGTCCAGATTGTCGGGCATCTGGATCGCGAGGCTACCGCCCGGTGACAGCTTGCCGGCCAGGCGCGGGAACAGCGCGGCATGATCCGGAACCCATTGCAGTACCGCATTGGACAGGATCACGTCATAGGATACCGGTGGGTCCCACTTCGTCACGTCCGCCAAATCGAACCGCAACCCGGGCAGCCGCTTGCGCGCGGCTTCCACCATGTCGGCGGAACTGTCGAAGCCGCTCACCTCGGCGCCGGGGAACCGCGCCGCCAGCACCTCGGTGGAATTGCCCGGACCGCAGCCGAGATCGACCGCCCGCCGGACACCCGAACCGGGTATGGCAGCGACAAGGTCACGGACGGGACGGGTACGCTCATTCTCGAACGCGACGTACTGCTTGGCCGACCAACTCATGCCGCCGCCTTCACGACTTCAACGCCGCGTTCCATCAGCTCGACGGGGGCCTGGGCCTGCGTCGCCGACCGGCTCGCATCCACCCGGACGAGGCCCGCGTCGATCGCATCCTCCCAGGCGGTCAAGCGAAACGCCACGAGGGCGCGCCGCCCTAGGCCAGCGCCGCCTTCACGCGGTCCGGCGTGAACGGCGCCCGGCGCAGACGAGTCCCGGTCGCATCGAAGATCGCGTTGGCGATCGCCGCCGCCACGGGCCGGGTCGACGCCTCCCCGGCGCCGGTGGCCGGCAGGTTGGGGCGGTCGATCGGCACGATGTCGATGCGCTCCGGCAACTGCGTCACGTCCAGGATCGGGTAGCTCATCCAGTCCACGCTGGTGACGCCGTTGCGGTCATACGTGACTTCCTCCAGCAGCGCGCGGCTGGTGCCCTGGATCACGTTGGCCTCTATGGTGAGCAGCAGGTTGCGCGGATTGATCACCAGCCCGCAATCGTGCCCGACCGCCCAGCGCACCGGCCGGACCTCGCCGGTGCGGCGGTTCACCTCCAGCTCCACCATCGCGGCGCACAGCGTATCGACCCGCTGCGCCAGCGCCACGCCACGTCCGCGCACGATGTCGCCGCTCTGCATGGCAGATGTCGCCGGGCGCGGCGTCCAGCCGAACGCCTTGGCCGCGGCCTGGATCACCGCGATCGCCCGCTCCTCCTGCAGGTGGCGCAGGCGAAACTCGACCGGGTCGGCATTCGCGGCGGCGGCCAGTTCGTCGATGAAACTCTCGCTGGCGAAGTTGATCTGCGGCCCGACCGGGTCGCGCAGATGCGCCGTGCGCAGCGGCGAGGCGTTCTTCACCAGCGGCGCCACCGTCTCCCACGCAAGCAGCTTTGCCGGGAAGGTGTAGGTTTCGGCAGGCGTGCCGAAGGCGGGCTGGTGATGCTGCCCCAGCCCGAGCAACTGACCCGGCAGCGTGTCGCGCGGGTCGCTCTCGTTGGTGTCCACGTCCGTGCGCGAGAAGCCGCGGCTTTCGAAATGGTAGCCGACGACGCTGCCCTGCGCGTCGAGCGCGGCCTTGCACAGGTGCACGGAGGCCGGGCCCTTCGGGTCCCACCCGGTGCCGGTGCCGCGCATGTATTGCACCCGCACCGGGCGCCCCACCGCGCGCGACAGGAACGCCGCGTCCATCCCCGCATCGCCCGCATCGTTGCGCCCGTACGAACCGGGGCCGCGCGTCCAGATCGCATGTACCGCGGATACGGGCAGGCCGAGCAGCTTGGCCACGCCGATCTGCGCGAAATGCGGTTTTTGCGTCCCCGTCCAGAGCGTGGCGGAGTTCGCGCGCACGTCCGCCACGGCGCAGGCGCCCACCATGCTGGCGTGGCTTTGGAACGGCCATTCATAGCTGGCGCTGATCGTCTTGGCCGCGCCGTCCATCGCCTGCGCGACGTCGCCGGTCTTAACCACTTCCGTGCGGGCGACCGCCGGGCTGCTGCGGAGGTAGTCGTAAAGCTGCGCTTGGTCCGGCAACGGCGTGGCGGCCGCCGACCACCTGACCTTCAGGACCTCCGCGGCGCGAATGGCGTTCCATTCCTTCTCCGCCAGCACCGCCAGCAATCCCCGCTCGTGCACGATCCGCACGCCGGGAATGTCCTTCACCGACGCTTCGTCGATGCTCTCGGGTTCTGAGCCTACGACAGGCGGGCGGATGACGCGGGCGTGCAGCATCCCCTCCGGCCGGACATCGACGATGTAGTGCTGTTCGCCGAACGCGTTGTCGCGCAGATCGGTGCGCGGGACGGAGGTTCCGACGACCTTGTAATCGGCGGGTGACTTAGGCTGCGCCTGGCCGCGGGAGAGCAGGTCGTTGCCGATCTTGCCATTCCACTGCAACGCCGTCCCGAAGTAGCCGTCGCCTAATAGGTCCCTATACGCCACATGGCGCGATGCATCGCCGGCAACGCTCACCACGCCGCCCTCGGTCACCAGTTGGTTCGCCGGCACCGAAAGCTTTTGCGACGCGCGATCGACCAGCACCCGGCGCGCTTCCGCCGCGGCGTAGCGCAACGTGACGCCGGCCTTCTCGACGCCGGTGCTGCCAGACGCTCCGCCCTGGTTCACCGTCAGCGCCGTGTCGCCCTGGATCACCCGCACGGCGGAAGCGGGCACGTCCAGCTCCTCGGCGACGATCTGGCCGATGGCGACATCGACACCCTGCCCCGGATCCATCTTGCCGTAGAACGCGACGAAGCTGCCGTCCGGCTGCAGCGCGATGAAGCTGTCGAGCTGGTCGGGCGTCAGCGCCGGCCGCCCCGCCGCGGCCGCGGATCGAGGCAGCATCGGCGCGGCGGAAAAGCTGACAAGCAGCGCGCTGCCGGCCTGCAGCAGGCTGCGGCGGGAGAGCGAAACGGGCGTGATCTGGTTCATGTCCGTGCCCTCCTTAGGCCGCGCCGGTGACGCGGGCGACCGCGCGGATGATCGACATATGCGTGCCGCAGCGGCACTTCAGCCCTGTCAGGCCGTCCTTGATCTCCTCGATCGAGGCATGCGGCTTGTCCCGCACCAGGGCAGCGGCCGTCATCATCCAGCCATTGAGGCAGTAGCCGCACTGCGTCGCCTGCTCATCCGCAAAGGCAGTCTGCAGCGGGTGCGGACTGGCCGGCGTGCCCAGGCCGGCGATCGTCGTGACCGCGCGTCCCCCCAGGCTGCTCAGCGGTGTGACGCAACTGCGCGTCGGCGCGCCATCCACATGCACGGTGCAGGCGCCGCACTGGGCCAGCCCGCAGCCGAAGCGCGGGTTGTTCAGCCCGAGTTCGTCGCGCAATGCATAGAGCAGCGGCATGTCGGGGTCATCGACGGTGATCTCATGCGAGATGCCGTTGACTTCCAGCTTGATCGCCTGGGCCATTCTCGGCTCCTTCTTGAACGTCTGGCATCCTAACGGCGGCTCTCGGGCGAAGTCTATGACGGAACGAGCCAGTCCGGCGGGATCGCTTTGCGCATGAAACGGCCCGGATCGACCTCCGTGAAGCCCACCCGGCGATACACCTCGTGCGCATCCCGCGTGGTCAGCAGCCAGGTCCGCACGTCCCGCCAGTCCGGATGGGTGACCGCCGCATCCACCATCCACCGCGCCAGCCCCTGCCCGCGGTAACCGTCCAGCACGAACACGTCGGCGATGTAGCCGAACGTGGCGGCATCGGTGACGATGCGCGTGTAGCCAATCTGCTGCCACTGCTCTCCGGCACGGCGATACAGACCGATCGGGCAGGAGTTCGCGGCGGCCCGTTCCACCAGCGCGCGCGGGATACCCGGTGACCAGTAGCTCTGGGTCAGGAAGGCATGGATGACGTCGAAATCCAGCAAAGCCGGATCATTGCTGACAAGCGTGTCGCCGCGCAGTTGGTGAAGGCTGATCGTCAAGGTCTTGATCTCCCTCTGCCACTGGAAGGGGGCGGGGTAAGGGGCCAGCGCCCAGAGCTCCCGGTCATGGTGCGTTCGGTCCCCTCACCTTAACCCTCTCCCGGAGAGGGAGAGGGGGATTGGCCGTTTCGGCTTTACGAATAAAGCGGGTTGCACCCGCCCTACACAACCATGGCCGCACACGCCAGAGTGCCGCCATGACCAATTCATTGTCGTCCCGGCTCGACCCCGTCCTCGAAGGCCTGCCCCGCGCCTATCCCGGCCCGGGCGGCGCGGCTGCGGTGCTGAAAGACGGCGCCGTGGTTGCGCGCCATGCATGGGGCTGGGCCAACGCCGAACGGCGCATCCCGTTCACGCCGCGCACGCTGTTCCGCATGTGCTCCATCACCAAGCAGTTCACCTGCGGCGTGGTGCTGGACGAGTTCCCCGATCCGTCGGTGCTGGACGGTGATGTGCGGGCGTGGCTGCCGCTGCTGGAGCAGCCGTCGCCGGGCGCGCTGCATCTGTGCCACAACCAATCCGGTCTGCGCGACTACTGGGCGGTGGCGATGCTGTACGGCTCGCCGGCCGAAGCGCCGTTTGGCGACGCCGAGGCCGCCCGCGTCATCGGCGGCACGCGCACGCTGCAATTCGCGCCGGGCAGCCGCTACTCCTACGTCAACCAGAACTTCCGCATCCTATCCGACATCATGCAGGAGCGGACCGGGCGCAGCTTCGCGGACCTGCTGCGCACCCGCATCTTCGACCGCGCCGGCATGGAAACCGCGATTCTCGCCGCCGACACCCGCGCCATGCCGGACGGCACGGAGGGCTACGAGGGCTCCCAATCCAGCGGCTTCCGCGCGGCGGAGAACCGCGTGCTGTGGACCGGTGACGCCGGGCTGGGCGCCTCGCTCGACGACATGATCGCCTGGGAGCGCCATATCGACGCGACGCGGGAGGACGCCGGGTCGCTCTACCGTCGTTTATCTGCGCCGGTGACATTCAGCGACGGCAACCCGGCCGAGTACGGCTACGGCCTCGGGCGGCGCAGCGTTCTCGGCCGGCCATCCACCGGTCACGGCGGCGCGTTGCGCGGCTGGCGCAGCCACCGCCTCTATCTGCCGGCCGAGCGTATCTCCGTCGTCGTCATGTTCAACCATCTGTCGGACGCAGGCGCCGCCGCGACGGACCTCGCCGCCGCGATGCTGGACCAGCACGCAGAGCCCCAGGGGAACGGCGATGCTCCCGCGCCGGACTGGCTCGGCGCTTACATCGAGCCCGAAACTGCGCTGTCCGTGCGCATCGACAAAGTCTCCGACCGGACGGTCAGGTTACGCTTCGGCCACTCGGCCGAAACGCTGGACCTGCACACAAGCGGCGCGGCAGGCAGCAGCGGCACCAGGCTGCGAATGGCCGATGGCGGCCTGTGGATGGACCGCCCGCAGGAAAACCAGTCCTCGCTCTTGCGCCCCCTCACCGGCACGCAAGCGGGCGGACTCTCAGGCCGATACCGCTGCAACGAGCTTGATGCCGAACTGACCGTCGCCGACGCCGGCGGCGTGCTCTACGGCGGCTTCTCCGGCTTCCTCGGCCAGGGGCGGATGGAGCTGCTCGCCTCGGTCGGCCCGGATGTGTGGGTCCTCCCCTGCCCTCGGGCGCTGGACCACACTCCGCCCGGCGACTGGTCGCTGGCGTTCCGGCGCGACACGGACGGGCATGTAACGAGCGTGGAGGCCGGCTGCTGGCTGGCCCGGCGCCTGACCTATGACCGCGTCGGCTGAGCATGGACCAGCTTAGTCAGGCGGCACAGATCGACATTGCCGCCTTCATCGACGAGCAGCCGGTCACGCGCGGTCAAACCATGCTGGTGCTGATGTGCGCGGCGGTGCTGTTCGTGGACGGGTTCGACACGCAAGCCATCGGCTATGTCGCGCCTGCACTGTCCAAGGCCTGGTCGCTGCCCCGCGGCGCGCTGGGGCCCGTGTTCAGCGCCAGCCTGCTCGGCCTGATGCTGGGCGCGCTGGCGTTCGGCCCGCTGGCGGACCGGGTGGGGCGCAAATCCATCATCGTGCTCAGCACCGCCGCGTTCGGCCTGTGCACGCTGGCGACGGTGCTGGCGGACGGGACGACCAGCCTTCTGGTGCTACGCTTCCTCACCGGCCTGGGCCTGGGCGGCGCGATGCCGAATGCCGTGGCGCTGACGGCGGAGTTCTGCCAGCACCGCCGCCGCGCCACGATCGTGATGCTGATGTTCTGCGGGTTTTCCGTCGGCGCGGCGCTGGGCGGCCTGATCGCGGCCGCGCTAATCCCCTCCTTCGGCTGGCAATCCGTCTTCCTGGCCGGCGGGCTGGCGCCGCTGCTGCTGGCGCCCGTGCTGGCCGCCCGGCTTCCCGAATCCGTCCGCTTCCTGGCGCTGCGCGGCGGCGCGGATCGCCGCGTGGCGCAATGCCTGACGGCGCTGTTCCCCCGGGCGGCGCTTCCAGCCGCCGGTGTGTTTTGCGTGCGCGAGCCTGCGCTGGCCGGCTCGCCGGTGCGCCAGTTGTTCCGCCAACATCGCAGCGCGGCGACGCTGCTGTTTTGGGTGGTGTTCTTCATGAGCCTGCTCGACCTGTATTTCCTGTCAAACTGGCTGCCGACCGTATTGAACGAACTCGGCGCTTCGGTATCGCTTGCCGCCTCGATCGGATCCTTGCTGCAAATCGGCGGCATAGCCGGCGTGCTGGTGCTGGGGCGCCTGGTCGATCGGTTCGCATTCCGCGTGCTGGCGATCACCTACCTCGCAGCGTCGGTCGCGGTGGCCGCGATCGGCGCGTCGGGCCACTCGATCCCGCTGGCTGCGCTGACGATCTTCTGCGCCGGGTTCTGCATCGTCGGAGGGCAGACCGCGGCCAACGCACTCGCCGCGACCTACTACCCGACCGCGATGCGCGCCACCGGGGTGGGCTGGGCGCTCGGCGTGGGCCGCGTCGGGTCGATCATCGGCCCCCTGGTGGGCGGCGTGTTTCTGGCCTGGCGCTGGTCCGGCGAGAGCCTGTTCCTCTTCGCCGCCGTGCCGGCGCTGGTGGCGGCCGCCGCTGCCTTCGGGCTGCATCGCATCGTTTTGCTGCGGCGGTGAAGGGCCTCGTTTTCCTTGTGTCACGAGCGTCCGGATGGGAAGGATGCCATCCGGACCTGAACAGGCGTCGAGGGCGGCATGCAGACCAGCGTTGCTGTTGAACCGAGCACCCAGTCGCTACCCTCTGCACAAGACCCCGATAGACCTTCAGTAAGCACTTTTCTCAAAAACAGCTAGGGTGAAGGCAAGCTTGGGTCTATCACCTTGAACCCAATGGGGAGAAAGATTTTCTTGAGTTCGTCAATATCACTTGGATACTGATGATGATCATCGTAGTCTGTCCATAGGGTCACGTTTACTAAATCATCGCCATAGTAGCTAAGGAGGGATAGGGGAGGCCGAAAATAGTATATTAAGTGTAATCCACCACTGAATCCTGCCGCTTTGAAACCCTGCACTTCTGCTGCATGTCTCAAAACTCCTTCAAAACTCTCGCGATTTATTGTTACAGGATCTTGTCGTAAGACAAGCAACTTAGTTGATGGCTCAATTCTCGTTTCTCCACTCACAAAGACTAGGACAAATAACAAAGCTACCACTGCCAGAGCAGAAAGTATGGAAGATTTCGTTAGAAAGCGTTTAGAAAGTTCCATAATCAGAGCGGTCCAATTCCGCTAAAAAGTGGCATTACCTTTATCGATCCAGGAAGTGCTGTAAGCTTAATTCTGATAAGATTATCGGAATCGATAAAGCCACTTGGACCATTCGTACCATTATTCCACGCCTTAAAGAGCGAATGGAACCGAGCCATTTGGATCGACCTTGTTTATGGCGGCAACCGGTTGAACACCAGCGATCGCCATCGAAGTGACACGTGGCATTGTACGTGCGGATGTGACCACCAAACACCTCAACTGGTAGAACGGAGACCTCGAAGATAATTTCAGGGAGGTTGAATACAGCATCTCTGCCGCATCGCGTAAAGCGCAGACGGCGCTATCCCGGTCACTATGCTGGCAAGCCTGAGGCGGTCGCGCCGCTGCTGCTCGTAGTCTGAAAAGGAGATAGGCGGAAAACAACCCACGATTGCAGACTGGAGTTAATTGTTGAACATGTACCGCCGGGACTGGCGGCCCTCGGCCTGACCGCGCTTGGCATCGTCTTCGGCGACATCGGCACCAGCCCGCTCTACACGCTGAAGACGGTCGTTGAATTGGCGGGCGGCAAGCCCTCTCCGGAAACCGCGCTCGGCCTGCTGTCCCTGCTGGTCTGGACTCTGATCATCGTCACCTGCCTGAAATACGTCGTCTTCGTCATGCGCGTGGACAATGACGGTGAAGGCGGCATCCTGGCGCTGATGTCCCTGCTCGGCGTCAAGCAGGCGAAGCGCCCGCTGATCGTGGCCGTCGGCCTGTTCGGCGCCGCGCTGATCTACGGCGACGGCGCGATCACCCCCGCCATCTCCGTCCTGTCGGCGCTGGAGGGGCTGGAACTCGCGGCCCCGTCCATCACCCCCTACGTGCTGCCGATGACGGTGGTGGTGCTGCTGGTGCTGTTCGCCATTCAGCCGCTCGGCACCGCGCGGATCGGCAGGCTGTTCGGCCCGGTAATGACCGTCTGGTTCCTGGTGATCGGCGCACTCGGGCTCTACGGCGTCATCCTGCACCCATCGGTGCTGGCCGGGCTCGATCCCCGCCATGCGGTGCGGGAACTGGTGAACGGCGGCGCGACCGGCTTCCTGGTGCTCGGCGGCGTGTTCCTGTGCGTGACCGGGGCCGAGGCGCTGTATGCCGACATGGGCCATGTCGGCGCGCGGCCGATCCGGCTGGCGTGGTTCGGCGTCGTGCTGCCGGCGCTGGTGCTGAACTACGCAGGGCAGACCGGCCTGCTGCTCGATGGCGGGCGGATCGACGACAACATCTTCTATCAGCTCTGCCCGAAGACCCTACTGCTACCGCTGATCATCCTGTCCACAGTGGCAACGGTCATCGCCAGCCAGTCCATCATCACCGGCGCCTTCTCGATGACCCGGCAGGCCATCCAGCTCGGCTGGTGTCCGCGGCTGCACATCAAGCAGACGTCGAAGGAAGGCTACGGCCAGATCTACGTCGGTACGGTGAACTGGCTGTTGATGCTGGTCACGATCGGCTTGGCGCTCGCCTTCCGCAAATCCGACAACCTGGCCGCGGCGTATGGCATCGCCGTGTCGCTCACCATGCTGCTGACGACAGTGCTGCTGTTCATCGCGATGCGCGAGATTTGGAAATGGAGCCTGCCGCTGGCCGGGCTGGTCGCCGGGTGCTTCTTCGTGATCGACGCCGGGTTCGTGGCGTCCAACAGCATGAAAATCCTGGAGGGCGGCTGGGTGCCGCTGGTGCTGGCGGCGATCGTGTGGGGCCTGATGGATATCTGGCACCGCGGCACCGTCGCCGTAACGCGCAGCCTGGGTGATCGTGCGACGCCGATCCCGGAGTTCCTGGCCGACGTCGCCGCACGCGGCATTCCCCGCGTGCCCGGCAGCGCCGTGTTCCTGACCAGGGCGATCGCGGACACCCCGCCCGTCATGGTCTGGCACGTCCGCCACAACCGGGCGCTTCACCGCAACCTGATTGCGATCACCTGCGTGACCCAGTCGGTGCCGTACATCGACGCGTCGCACCGGGTCGAGCTGCAGGTCGTTGCCCCGGAGTTCTGGCGCCTCATCGCGCGCTACGGCTTCATGGAACGGCCCGACATCCCCGCGCTGCTGGACGCCGCGCGCACGCATGGCTGCACCCTGCCGCTTGATGACGTGACCTACTACGTCGGCCACGAATCGGTGGTGCACCGGACCTTGGGAAAAGCCATGCCGATGTGGCAGGAGCTGATCTACGCCTTCATGCTCCGCAACGCGCCGACCGTCGCCAGCTTCTTCCGCCTGCCCCGCGACGGCGTGGTGGAAATCGGCCGTATCGTCGAGGTCTAGCGCGGGTCTCGATGTATCGGGTCGATCCAAGGCACGTTTTCCGGCTTCTCGGCCGGCTCGATGTCCAGGTTCACGACCACCGCCTCGTTGTCCGACCGCACCAGAACGCACTCCAGCGTCTCATCGGTGGACGCGTTGATCTCCTGGTGCGGGACGAAGGGCGGCACGTAGATGAAGTCGCCCGGACCTGCCTCCGCCACGAACTCGAGCCGTTCGCCCCACCGCATGCGGGCACGGCCGCGCACGACGTAGATCACGCTCTCCAGCTCGCCGTGGTGATGCGCGCCGGTCTTGGCGTTGGCGTGGATGCTGACCGTCCCGGCCCAGATCTTCTGCGCCCCCACCCGTGCCAAGTTGATGGCCGCCGCGCGGTTCATGCCCGGCGTCTGCGCCGTGTTCGGGTCCAGCTTGTCCCCCGGCACAACGCGCACGCCGCTGTTCTTCCAGCCGTCGTCGGGGATTGTGGGATGGTCGTGACCGTCGTGGGGCATCGGCAAACCTACCTGATCAGAGTGGCAAGGCGATCTAAGGCTGACGCCCTGCCGCGCGCAACCTAGTGAGGCCTCGTTGCATCCGAGCGGGCGGAACCAAGAACTCCCGCTTTTTGTTACGAAAACGGTTTTAACTAGCGCTATTTTGTGGTGATTTGGCGATCCCAGATGATGCTCGGCCCGGCTCGCGGCTGGCGTGATCGTCGCAACGCGCATCGCTACCGAGGTAAAGCCCGTGCCGGCTGCACAGGCCGTCCGCCGACCGCACCGACCCGCGGCCCGAACCCATGATGGTCAGCCCGGCGAACGCTTCTTCCAGATGGTCAG
>CAZZVB010000094.1:0-3219 GCA_964657445.1 uncultured Burkholderiaceae bacterium
AATGTGAGCACGACGCTCGCCTCGTTGTCAGTTAATCCGAGCAGGAGATCGCTCTGTTTGCGAGCACGAGTCCCGATGATTGCGAGCGCCTACACCTACCCGGCTGGACCAATCACCTCATCCAGGAATGCGTGCACCTTCGCGTAGCTGTCGGATGCAGCGGCTGCGTCATACTGCATGGGGTGGCCCTCGGACCATCGAAGCTGGACGTTGCGCGGGTTGTCGAAGGCGTGCACCACGCTGGGGTAGATCGCCAGGCTGACGGGGCTGCCTTGGGGCAACGCCTCCTCATAGGCCTTGCAGGTGCGCGCCGGGTTGCCCCAGGTGTCGGCGGTGCCGGCAAGTGCGAGGAACGGCAGCCCGGCATACAGGTTCGGGTCGCGGCACGGGCCGTAATAGTCCACCGCGCCCTTGATCAGGCCGCCGGCCGCTTCGGTGAATGGACGGCTGATCAGGGTTGCCGCCGTGCCTCCGCCATGCGACTCGCCAAGGACGGCGATGCGGCCGCCGTCCACGCCGGGCTGCGACTGCAGCCAGCGTGCGGCCGCCACCGTGTCGCCAGCCCGGTCGAACCGGGTCACCAGCGGCTGCAGACCCGGGGCGCAGACCGTCGCCACGCTCCGCGGCTGCAGGCTGTCCAGGATCAACGAGCCGTAGCCCCAACTCAGCAGCCGGTCAGCCCAGGCGTGGGTGTTGGCCGAAACCCCGCTGCAGCCATGCAGCAGGATCACCACCGGGTGCGGCCCGGGACCTGGCGGCAGCATCAGCGCGCCCGGCAACGCCACCGGCGAGGGCCGCGCGTTGGCCACCTGAACCGGCGGGATCTGGCCAGGCGTGCCCGCAGCAGCGCACCCCGCCAGACCGATCAGGAAGGCTGCCGTCCGAAGCTTCACACGCCGCCCCAGACTTCGTTCGCGACCTCCACGCACAGGCGCAGCTTGGCCCATTGCTGGTCCTCGGTCAGCGAATTGCCCTCCTCGGTGCTGGCAAAGCCGCATTGCGGGCTCAGCGCCAGTTGCTCCAGCGGCAGGAACTTGGCGGCGGCGTCGATGCGGCGCTTCAGCTCGTCCTTGGTTTCGAGCTGGCCTGTCTTGCTGGTGACCAGGCCGAGCACAACGACCTTCTTGCCTCGTGGGACGAAGCGAAGCGGTTCGAACCCGCCGGCGCGGTCGCTGTCGTACTCCATGAAGTAGCCGTCCACGCCGATCTGGTTGAACAGCACTTCGGCCACCGGCTCATAGCCGCCGCTGGCGACCCAGGTGGACTTGAAGTTGCCGCGGCAGAGATGCATCGACACCACCATGTCGGCCGGGCGGCCCTCGATGGCGCGGTTGATCAAGGCGGCGTAGGTCTCCAGCAGCCCTTCGACATGCTCGCCACGCGCCTTGAGCCCTTCGATCTGGTCGGGGTCGCAGAGATAGGCGATGTTCACCTCGTCGAGCTGCAGGTAGCGGCACCCGGCGCTGGCGAAGGCGTGCACTGCGTCATGGTATGCCTCGCCCAGGTCGGTGAAGAACTCGCTCAGCTCCGGATACACCCCGGCGTCGATCGCGCGCCGTCCGCCGCGGAAATGCACCACCGAGGGGGAGGGGATGGTCAGCTTCGGCACGGCGGCCGTCACGTGGCTGGCGACGAAGCGGAAGTCGTCCATGAACACCGGCTTGCGCCACTTCACCCGGTCGGTGACGCGGAGCGAGAGCGGAAGTACGGCTCCTTTGAAGGCGACTTTCTGCTCCGGCTCATACAGCTCGACGCCGTCGAGCTGGCTGACGAAGTCGTAGTGCCAATAGGCGCGGCGGTATTCGCCGTCGGTGGCGGCGCGCAGGCCGATCGCCTCCTGCTGTGCGATGGCGGCGGTAATGCAGCGGTCTTCCACCTCGCGCAGGGCTGCGGCCGTCATCGTGCCGGCCGCCGCGGCCTTGCGTGCCTCGCGCAGCGCCGCCGGGCGGAGCAGGCTGCCCACGTGGTCGGCGCGGAACGGCGGCCTGGTTCGCGCGGCGACGATCGGGTCTGCTGAAACGGACATGGTGCGATTCCTCGTGTTTGCGGCAAGCGTAGCCCAAACAAGCCGGATCGCACCACGACCGGAAGGAGTGCCGATGAAGTTCCGATACGCTGCCGCCATAACCGTGACGCTGGCTGGATGCGGCGGCGGCTACGACCCACCGATGACCGGCGATCACGCGCGGCCAAGCTACCAAATCGCACTGGCCCGGTGCCAGAAGCAGGCCCAGGCCAATTACGACCGGTTAGCCAACGCCACTCCGAAAACGGCCATCGTGTCGATGTTCCAGTCCGGCGACGCCAAACGGGCGGACATCGAGGCGTGCATGAAAGGCCGCGGATACACGCCCGCGTCGTGACGCCCCGATGTGACCCGGCGTTAGCGCCAGGTCACGACTGCGGAACGGCTCGGTTCGACGCCGGGTGTCGGCTGAGCCGAGCCGATGGCGACGATTTGCAGGCGGTCGGCGGGGATCCCGCGCTGGACCAAGGCCCGCTTCACGATGTCCGCGCGCTTGGCGGATAGAAGCAGGTTGGAGTACTCGGCCCCGACGGCATCGCTGTGGCCTGAGATGATCATCACCTCGGGCTTCGCGTCACGATACAGGCGGGCGGCCGTGTCGAGCTGCTTGATGGCTTCAGGCGCGAGGCCGGCCCCGCCCGTGTTGAATGCGATGGTCAACGACTCGGTATCGGCGGCCGGAGCCGGGGTTGCGGCTGTGGTCGTGGTCGAATCTGCGGCGGCCGTCGCCGGCGCGCTGCCCGGGGCGGTCGAGCAGGCGGCGAGCGAGCATGCGAGGAGAAGTGCGGGAGTGGCGGTGGAGCGGCGCATGGCGTTATCCCCGATCAAGTGGATTTGCTGTCATATGCTTGAGATCGGGGTTCAGTTCACGCGCTTAGGTCATCAGGTTCGTCACAACTTGGTAATCTAGACTGGTCGCAAAATGAAGTCGTCGCGCTTAATTTTGATTCTGGCTCTTAGTCTCTCGGGCGGCGCGCATGCCGCCGAGGGCGTGCAGGGCGACCTGGCCTTCGTGACAGGGCGGTATGCGGAGGCGTACGCCGACTGGAGCAAGGCCGCTGCCGATGGCGACGCGTCGGCCATGGCCGGGGTCGGGCTGCTCTACGACACCGGGCATGGTGTGCCGCAGAACTTCACGGCCGCGCTGTCCTGGTATGAACGTTCGGCCCAGGCGGGCTTCGTTCCGGCGATGT
>CAZZVB010000094.1:3229-7327 GCA_964657445.1 uncultured Burkholderiaceae bacterium
TGTTCGACACGGCCGCGATGTATGACAACGGCCGCGGCACCCCGGTCAACCGGCCACAGGCCGTTTACTGGTATCGAATGGCTGCCGCCCATGGCAACGGCCGGGCTGCCTACGATCTCGGCCTGATCTACCGCGATGGCGATGGTGTGCCACAGGCGAAAAGTCTCGCGATCCGCTATTTCCGGATCGCTGCCGCCGCTGGCATCGTGGCCGCGCGCAGCAACCTTGCGGCGCTCGGCGCCGGGCCGGTCGTTGCGCCGAAAGCACCCTCGACGCTTTCGGCCTCGGTCACCGCGTCACGGCTGCCGACGCCCCCGGCCAATCAGCAGGCAGACGCCATCAGCCATTTCCAGAGCGCGGCGCTGGCGCGGGTCGAGCCCGATGGTGTGTCTGCGCAATCCTTCAGCGCCGTGTTGCCGTCGCTCGACCAGCAAGCCCGCAGCGGCAGCGGCTACGCGCAGTACGACCTTGCCTTCGCCTACGAGCGCGGGTTTGGGGTGGCCGCGGACCCGGTGCAGTCCTACACATACTACCTGAAGGCTGCGACGTCCCGGGAAGCGGCCGTCAATGCGGCGGCCCTGAAAGGGGCCGCGGAGGTCGGCAAGCAGCTCACGCCCGAGCAACACGCCGCAGCACGGCAGGCCCTGCTCGAGGGCGAATAGCGCACTACCGCGACTGGACGCGTTTGGCGGCTGCCGGGCTTTTGACGGCCACTTGCTGCTGCGCTTCGGCATTTCCAAGCGCGGCCGACGCGCGGAACATCTGCCTGGCGTCGTCCAGTTGGCCGATCGATTCCATGGCGCGAGCCAGTTGCAGCAGCCGGTCTGCTTCTGCCGGGTCCGGCGCGGACGCAGGCGATGGCGCGCGCGCCGGCACGACGGCGGGTTGCGGCGTGGCGGGCGGCGCTTGTTTCGGCTGGACCGTGTCTGCCTCGGTGACTGCCGCCGGCGGCTGGGCGGATGGCGGCCCGGCCGGGTCGGGGCTGCTTGCAGGCCTCGGCTGGTGCAGGACGAAGAGTTGCACTGGGTCGTATTCGTTGAAATGCCGGGTCAATGCGGCGACGGCGGTTTCGCCCGCAAAGGCAGGCGCTGGCGTGGCAGACGCCTGCTTTACCTGTGGGGGCGCTGCCGCCGTGGTCAGCAAGGCAGGGTCGGCGCTCGGGATCCGCTCGGCTGTCGTGGGCAGGATCGAGCTGATGGACTGGGTCTGCGGGCGGGGCAGCATGACGATCGCCAGCAGAACGGCCGCCGCTAGGCCAGCCGACGCGCCCCAACGACCCCGTGTTCTCGATCGCGCGGCACGTTCGAGCGCATCGACGGGTTGAGCCGGCAGGTCCGAAAACGCCCAGCGTTGTGACGGCACGAGCGGGCCATTGCCCGATAGACGCGCGCCTGCGGGATCAATCGGCTGCGCACGTTGCGGTTCGGGAGCGTGTTGGACCGGACTGGCCGGCGGCGGCACCGGCTCCCGCTGCGGCTCCGGCTCCTCTGGGGCGGCCGGGGCTGCAGGGTGGCGGACAGTCTCGGCGGTGATGTTGGAGAAAATCTGGTGCGCGTCGGCTGTCGGACCGGTGACGGCGAGGGCGCGGTCGGTCATTCCAGCCATGACGATGTGGCTGGCATCCACGGCTGGAAGGCCGGCTTCTATGGCGTGCTTGACGGCAAGGCCGAACAACCGGTCGATGCGCCGCGGCGTGCCGTTGCTCAGCCGCAGCAGCTCCTGCACCGCATCGCCGGTGAATTCGTCCGGCGCAAGCCCGAAGTGACCGCTCCTGAGCGAGACCATGGTCCGGACGTCGGCGTCTTCCATGCGGTGGACTTGGATCACCTTCGTGTCCGGCCTGATCTGAAGCACGGCGGGCAGCACGTCCGGCCTGATCGCCAGCACCCGGACGGTGCCGGGCGGGATGTCGCGGGCAAGGACGCGGGCGTTCGTCGCATCGACCTGATCCACGAGATCGATCTGGAGCGCTTCCTCGGCCTGCTCCCCGGGCATGCGGTAACCAACCCGCAGGTTCCGCACCGACAGCTTGTAGAGCCGCAATGTGTAAGTCTTGCCGCTGCCCTCCGGGCCGGTGAGGCAGATCAGGCCGGGCCGGCTGGTCACGGCTGCACCCAACTCGCTTCGCGTGTGCATCCAAGCCGCAAAATCAACCGGCGGTAGAGCCCTCGGCTTAAGTACGTCTCGGTTCATGATCCTCCGTCCCGCTAAGGTTCGTGGCCCCCGAACAGTTGCATATTGCTCTTTTTCAACGAGTAGCACTTAACATTTGGAAGATTTGCATCGTTGTTCGTGCAAGACCAAGAATGACCGGGCAAGAGCCAGCGCTTAGACTGGAAGGCCATGGTGGGGAGCGTGCCTCGATGAGCGAGGTGTCAGAGACCAGCGCTGTCCGTGTCCGCGCCGCGCGGGCCCGTGTTCCCCGCCATAATTACGCCCGCCGGTATTGGGTGTTCATCGTGCCGGCGGGGATCGTGGTCGCCGCAGTGATCCTGTTCCCCTGGGCGTTCACCGTGTTCATGTCCGTGCAGGATTTCCGCGTGGGCAGCGCGATGTCGTTCGCTGGGCTGGCGAACTACACACGCATGCTTGGGGATGACCGCTTCCTTTGGGCGATCGTGCGCACGCTCTATTTCACGGCCCTGGCCGTCGTGTTGCCGACCGTGATCGGCGTTGCGGCGGCGGTGTGCTTCAACAAGCAGTTCCCGATGCGCGGCGTGGCACGGACGATCTTCATCCTGCCGATGATGGCCACGCCCGTCGCGGTGGCGCTGGTCTGGACCATGATGTTCCACCCGCAACTGGGGGTGCTGAACTACCTGCTGACATCGGCCGGGCTGCCGCCTTCCACCTGGGTGTACGACAGCGCCACCGTCATCCCGACGCTCGTCATGGTCGAGACCTGGCAGTGGACGCCGCTGATCATGCTCATCGTGCTGGGCGGGCTGGCGAGCCTGCCGGCCGATCCCTACGAGGCGGCGGCGCTGGACGGCGCGGGCGGCTGGGCGTGCTTCCGGCACATCACGCTGCCGCTGGTCTGGCCGTTCATCATGGTGGCGCTGGTGCTGCGGGCGGTGGACGCGCTGAAGGCGTTCGACACCATCTTCGTCATCTCCGGCGGCGGCCCCGGCACGTCAAGCGAGACGCTGAACCTGTACCTGTATCAGCAAGCCTTCGCCTATTACGATATCGGCTACGCCTCGGCGATCGTCGTCGTGTTCTTCGTGCTGATCATGGCGGTGACCGCGCTGCTGATGGCGGTGAACCGGCAGGCCGGGCGCGCATGAGGCGGTGGCCTGGCCGGGTGGGGCTGGCGTGCTCGGTGCTGGTGCTGATCTCCCCGGCGCTGCTGTTCTTCCTCTGGATGCTGTCGCTGTCGCTGAAGACCGAGGCGGACAACATCGCCTACCCGCCGGTGTTCTGGCCGAGCGAGCTGACGCTGGACAATTTCCGCGACGTGTTCGCCAAGAACCACTTCGTCGCCTACACCATCAACTCCGTCATCGTGTCGTTCAGTGCGACCGGGCTGGCGCTGCTGGTGGGGGTGCCGGCGGGCTACGGCATCGCCAAGGCGAAAGCCACCGCGTCGTCGGCGCTGATCCTGGTGGCGCGCATCACGCCGGGCCTGAGCTACCTGGTGCCGCTGTTCCTGCTGTTCCAATGGCTCGACATGACGGGAACGCTGCTGCCGATCGTGATCACCCACCTCGTCATCACCGTGCCGATCGTGGTGTACGTGATGATCGGGTTCTTCGAGGGGCTGCCGGCCGAGCTGGAGGAGGCGGCGCTGGTGGATGGCGCCACGATCTGGCAGGCGTTCCGCCAGGTGGCGCTGCCGCTGGCACGGCCCGGGATCACGGTGGCGACGATCCTGTCGTTCATCTTCAGTTGGAACAACTTCATCTTCGGCGTGGTGCTCGCCGGCCGTACCACGCGAACGCTGCCGGTGGCGGTCTATAACGTGCTGACGTTCGAGCAGATCAGCTGGGGGCCACTCGCCGCGGCGGCGCTGCTGGTGACGGCGCCGGTGCTGATCCTGACGTTGCTGATGCAAAAGCAGATCGTCGCCGGGTTGACGGCGGGTGGGGTCAAGGGCGG
>CAZZVB010000094.1:7427-16476 GCA_964657445.1 uncultured Burkholderiaceae bacterium
TTCGCCCATCCTACGATCACACGACCAGGCCGTCGTAGCCCCGCTCCATCAGGTGCATGTGGTTCATGTTGACGGTCAGTGCGACTGGCTGACCCGGTGCCGCGTCCGTGGCGGGGTCGCAGCGGGCGATGACGGGGGCGCCGGCGATGAAGAAGTGCACCAGCGTCTCCATGCCCATCGGCTCGACCACGTCCACGGTCGCGTGCAGCGTCTCGAACCCGTCGCGTCCGGCGCCGGGCTGGTCGGTCACGTGTTCCGGCCGGATGCCCAGCACCATGGGCCTGCCGTTCAGCGCGGCGTAGCGGTCCCGCCGGGCGGCGGGGATCGCCAGCGTGGCGCCATCCGCCAGCCGCAGGACGTCCCCGCCCACGTCCACATCGAGGAAGTTCATGCCGGGGCTGCCGATGAAGCTCGCGACGAAGCGGCTGACCGGGCGGTGATACAGCTCCTGCGGCGGGCCTACCTGCTCGATCCGGCCGGCGTTCATCACGACGACGCGGTCGGCCAGGGTCATCGCTTCCACCTGGTCATGCGTGACATAGACCGTTGTCGTGGGGACGATCTGGTGCACCTTCTTGATCTCGGTGCGCATCTGCACGCGCAGCTTGGCGTCCAGGTTGGAGAGGGGTTCGTCGAACAGGAACACCTTGGGGTTGCGCACGATCGCCCGGCCCATCGCGACCCGTTGCCGCTGCCCGCCGGACAGCGCCTTCGGCTTGCGGGCGAGCAGCGGCGTTATGTCGAGGATGCGGGCTGCGTCCTCCACCCGGCGCTTGATCTCGGGCTTCGGAATGCGGCGCAGCTTCAGCCCGAACGCCATGTTGTCGAACACGCTCATATGCGGGTAGAGCGCGTAGTTCTGGAACACCATGGCGATATCGCGTTCGCGCGGCGGCATGTCGTTGACCAGCTTGCCGCCGATATGGATCTCGCCGGAGCTGATTTCCTCGAGCCCGGCGATCATGCGCAGCGTGGTGGACTTGCCGCAGCCGGACGGGCCGACCAGGACCACGAACTCCTTATCCGCGATTTCGAGGTCGATGCCGTGCACCGCCTGGAACGTTTCGTATTGCTTGACGATCTTGCGGACCGAGACGTGGGCCATGTGTGTGCCGTCACTGTTCAGGCTGCAGCATAGCGCTCAACATCGCGGGGCGTCATTCCGTGGATCGCCAGCGCGTCTGCCCGGCGCAGCGCGCCGCGGGGGGAGTGCAGCGCCAGGCCGCCCGCCACGCCGTAGCGGATCAGCCTCACGCCGCTCTGCGCGGCAACTTGGGCGGCAATGGCGTGGCACCCCGCGCGGTCGCCCCGGCCGGCGCCGGGTGCGATGATCGCGTTGCAGTCGCGCCGCCACATGATCATCGAGACGGCCCGCACGACGGCGTCGAACTTCGGGCCGGCAGTCGGCGCCGTGCCGTCATGCAGCCCGAGCATCAGGAACCAGTCATGCGGCACGCCCAGGCAGGCGGAGGCGGCGCGCGTCTGGCTTTCCCAAACGGCTGCACGGCGGTCGGCTGGGCCATCGCCGGGCAGGGTGCTGCCATCGGTCAGGATCGCGAGGAAAGGCGGACGGCCGCGGGCCGAGGCTTCGGCGATCAGCGCGCCGCAATACAGGCTCTCCTCGCCCGGCGCGGCCGCCAGCACCAGGAGATTCTGCCCGCCCGTGATGTCGATGAACCCGGCCATCGTTTTTGAATAGCAGCACGTCGCCGCGGCCCATACTGTGCCGCATCGAGGAGATCGCACCATGAACCACATGCCCGTGCAGCCCATCGCCGAGCCGCTGGCCCGGTTTCCCCACGCCGATGGCTCCCGCGTGCCGTACGCCGTGTTCAACTCCCCCGAGATCTATGCGCTGGAGCAGGAGCGGATTTTCCGCGGCCCCGTCTGGAGTTTCCTGGGGCTGGAGGCGGAGATCGCTGCACCCGGCGACTACAAGAGCACGTTCATCGGCGAGACGCCCGTGGTGATGACCCGCACGGAGGACGGCAGCCTGGCCGCCTGGGTGAACCGGTGCGCGCACCGCGGGGCGGCGGTGTGCCGCAAGCCGCGCGGGAATGCGATGTCGCACACCTGCGTCTATCACCAGTGGAATTACGGGGTGGCGGGCAATCTGCAGGGCGTGCCGTTCCGCCGCGGCCAGAAAGACGCCACGGGCATGCCGCGGGATTTCGACCCGGCGAAGCACAACCTGCCGCAGCTCCGCGTGGACAGCTACGCAGGCCTGGTGTTCGCGACGTTCAGCGAGACGGTGGAACCGCTGTTCGACTACCTCGGCGCCGAGATGCGGCCGTATATCGACCGAATCTTTTGCAAGCCGATCGTCTATCTGGGCTGCACCCGGCAGTATTCCGACAGCAACTGGAAGCTTTACCTGGAGAACGTGAAGGACCCGTATCACGCCAGCCTGCTGCATCTGTTCCATACCACGTTCAACATCTTCCGCGTCGGCATGGGCGCGCGCTCGATCGCCGATAGCCGGCACGGGCTGCACAACGTGATCCTCGCGATCAAGAGCGAGGCGTCCAACGCCGAGGACTACAAGACCCAGCAAATCCGGTCCTACGACGACAGCTTTCGTCTGGAGGACGATTCGGTGCTGGCGATGGTCAAGGAGTACGACATCCTCGCCACCAACCACATCCAGCCGATCTTCCCGCAGCTCGTGATCCAGCAAATCCACAACACCCTGGTCGCGCGGCAATTGCTGCCCAAGGGTCCGGACCATTTTGAGCTGGTGTTCCACTTCTTCGGCTACGAGGACGACACGCCGGAGCTGCGCGCGCTGCGCATCAAGCAGGCCAATCTCGTCGGGCCGGCCGGCTATATCTCGATGGAGGACACCGAAGCGACGGAGCTGGTGCAGCGCGGCATCGTCGGCAGCGAGGACGCCGTCTCGGTGCTGGAAATGTCGCGCTCCGCCCCGGACCAGACGGCGACCTTGATCAGCGAGGGCATGGTCCGCCGCTTCTGGCTCGGCTACCAGCGCCTGATGGGCTTCCCGTCCGAGGCCGAGGCGTGAGCCTTCCGGCCGGCCTGCTGCTGCGTCTCGAATTGCAGGACCTGCAGGATCGCTACGTCGCGTCGATCGACAATGACCGGCTTGAGGACTGGCCTAAGCTGTTCGTCGAGGACTGCCTGTATGAGATCATCCCGAAAGAGAACGAGGAGGCCGGGCTGCCGGCGCCGCTGATGATCTGCGACAATGCGGCCATGATGCGGGACCGCGTGATCTCCCTGCGCAACGCCAACATCTACGCGCAACCGCATTACCGGCACTTCCTGTCCGGCCTGTCCTGCCGGGAGACGGGGCCGGACACGGCGGCGATGACGTGCAGCTACGCCGTGCTGAACACGTCTTTCGAAGGCCAGTCCTACGTGTATCAGACGGGCGTCTATCATGACGCGGTGGTGCGTACCGCGGATGGCTGGCGTTTCAAGTCCAAGCGGGTGGTCTATGACACCCTGCGCGTGCAGACCCTGCTCGCCTATCCCATCTGAGAGGACCGCCATGCCGATCTATGCCCTGGACGAACACCAGCCGGAGCTGCCGGGCGAAGGCCGGTTCTGGATTGCGCCCGACGCTCACGTTATGGGCAAGGTCCGGCTGGGCCTGGATGTCGGGATCTGGTTCGGCGCCGTTCTGCGTGGCGATAACGAGCTGATCGACATCGGCGAGCGCAGCAACATCCAGGAAGGTGCGATGCTGCACACAGACCGCGGCCTTCCGCTCACCGTCGGCCCGGACGTGACGGTCGGGCATCATGCCATCCTGCACGGCTGCACGGTGGGCGCCGGGTCACTGATCGGCATGGGCGCCACGGTGCTGAACAATGCCAGGATCGGCGCCGGGTGCCTGGTCGGCGCCAATGCGCTGGTGACGGAGGGCCGCGAGTTCCCGAACGGTTCGCTGATCGTGGGGTCCCCTGCGAAGGCGGTGCGCCCGCTGGACGAGGACGCGATTGCCAAGCTGAAGCTGTCGGCGGCTGGGTATGTGGCGAACTGGAAGCGGTTCGCGGCCGGTCTGCGCCGCTTGGGGTGAATTGCCCATTCCCGCGGGTGGCGGGACGCCGAAGCGAGTCCCATCCAACAGGTCGTTTGACAAACGGTCAGAGTTTGTGTTCATGTTATGTTCATGAGCACCTCTCCCGCGCATGCCTGCACCGACCCATCCCAGCCGGCGGCTTTGGCCGATGGGATTGGGGATGCGGATGTGGCGCGTTACCTGGCGGTGCTCCATGAGCTGCTAGACATCGGCACGGCCATCGCGCGGACGGTGCATCGCGAGATGCTTGCGGAAGCGGCAAGCTGGCGGCCGGGCAAGCCGGCGGGGCGGAATTACGTGGCCGCCTTCGACGTGATCAGCCGGGCGATCCGGCGCACCATCATGCTTTCGATGAAGCTGGCCGAACCGCGGGCGGCTGCCCGCGCGGTGCCGGAGCGTAAGGCTGCGCCGGTTCTACGGGTCGTGGCGGATGAGGCGGGCGAAGCGGCCCGCCCGCGTGCGGAAACGCGGGAGCGGCTGGACCGGCCCGATTGGAACGAGCGGCTTGAGGACCGGCCGGTCGGCGAGATCATCGACGGCATCCGGCGGGACCTTGGACTGGCGCCCGTGGCTCAGCCGCTGGCCTTGATGCGGTGCACGCCGAACGAAGTCGCGGCGTTGCGTGCCCGGGCGGCAGCCGCTCGCGAGGAGGAACCGGATTTGGCTGACGCGCCGGTTTCTGACACGCCGCTCCTTGCTGGGCGGGATTTTGATGCGCGTGGCAGCGGCCGGCTAACGTTGGCGGGGGTCGCAGCCGGACGCTTTCGCGAGGCTGCAGATGGATAGCGGCTTTGGGCGGGCTGCGGGGGCTTTTGCGGCTGCCGTGCCGCTAATCGCTCGGCTTTTTGACGCAGCTATAGCTCCGCGGGGTGGTCAGGGATTCGGCGCCCGTCACCTTGCTGACCTGACCCGCGGGACAGCGCCCGTCATCGACGAGGACGGAGTCGCCCTTTGGCAGACTGCCCAATCGGGGCTCGGTCTTGAGGATGTCCGGACCGCCGCATCCTGCCAAAAATCCCAAACCCACGATCAGCAATAATACTCGCGACGTCATTTCGGCTCTCTCAGCAGCGGTGCGACGGTATCGGCCAGATTGCCGCCGGTGAACAGATGCCCCTCGATCCCGGCTGCCTGCGCGGCCGCCATGTCGCTCGGCTGATCGCCCACCAGCACGCAATGCGCCGGGTCGAGGCGCCAGGTGCGAAGCAGGTCGAGGATCATCCCCGGTGCAGGCTTTCGCCAGTCGCTGGCGCGGCGGTAGCGGTCCACGGCGCCCTGCTCATGGAAGGGGCAGAACCGGATATCGTCGATCCGCCCGCCCGCCCGCCGGATTTCGTCAGCCATCCAGCGATGCAGGCGTTCGACGGCGGCTTCGTCATACAGACCGCGCGCGACGCCGGACTGGTTGGTGACGACGAACACCAGCCACCCGGCTTCGCACGCCATCCGGATCGCGTCGAGCGCGCCTGGCATCCACTCCCACCGCTCCCGCGTGCCGACATAGCCGTGATCGACGTTGATGGTGCCGTCGCGGTCGAGCAGCAGGGCCCGCCGGGTCACGCCGGGCGCGGGGCGTCCGGAAACATCGCCCGCTCCACCAGCGCGCAGATCACGTGAACGGCGGTGATGTGGATTTGCTGGATCACCGGGGTCCATGACGAGGGCGCCGCCAGCCAAAGGTCGGCGTGCTCGGCCATGTCGGCCGGGTCGGCGCCGCAGAACCCCAGGGTGACCAGGCCGGCGCGCCGGGCTTGAACGAGTGCGGCAAGGATGTTGGCGGAGCGGCCGGAGGTGGAGATGCCGAGGAACACGTCACCGGGCCGCCCAAGTGCTGCGACCTGGCGGGCAAACACCTGCTCATAGCCGTAATCGTTGGCGATGGCGGTCAGCGCCGAACTGTCGGTCGTGAGCGCGATGGCGGGAAGCGGCGGCCTGTCGAATATCAGCCGGCCGACGATCTCCCCGGCGAAATGCTGGGCGTCACCGGCGCTGCCGCCATTGCCGGCGATGAGCAGCTTGTTGCCCGCGCGCATGGCGGCGGTGATCCGCCCGGCCATGTCCGACATGGTCGCCCGCAGCGCAGCGCTGGCGGCGAAGGCCTGCATCGCGGTGGCCGATTGCTGCAAGTAGCCGTCCATCCAATCCTGATCGTCCATCGGGTCCCCCTAAACGGACAGTAGCAGCACGCAAACTTGTTGCACCTCAAGCCGGTTCCGGCGCTAGCCTGTCATGTGACGAGACCGGGCGGCGGAATGCTGCGGCGAGACGTCCAAGGCAATCCTCCTCCGGGACCCGTCCAAAAATGGGATGGAGGAGACTTGTGCCATGACAACACTGCTTGCTGACACTGTTGCCGTCCGGCAAACGCAACCGGCTGTCCGCCGCATCGGTTCGGCTGACGTGCGGGCTGCCCTTGCCGCGGGGGTGGACGATTTCCTGTCCACGCCCACGCAGCTCGTGTTCCTATGCATTCTCTACCCGATCGTCGGCCTGGTCGCGGCGCGGGCGGCAACCGGGGGCGATCTGCTGCCGCTGCTGTTTCCCCTGGTCGCCGGCATGGCGCTGCTCGGCCCGGTGCTGGCCGTCGGCGTCTATGAAATCAGCCGCCGGCGTGAACGCGGCCTGTCCGCGACCTGGCTGAACGCATTCGACGTCCTGCGCTCGCCGGCCTTGTTTTCAATCGCGCTGCTCGGCCTGGCGCTGCTGGTGCTCTTCACGGCGTGGCTCGGGGCGGCAAGGCTGATCTTCGAGGCGACGATCGGCAGCCCGGTTCCGGCCAGCCTCGGCGCGTTGGCGATGGCCGTGATCGACACGCCGGCGGGTTGGGCGCTGATCGTGATCGGCTGTGCCGTAGGGTTCGTGTTCGCCGCCGCGGTGCTGGTGCTGACCGTGGTCTCGGTGCCCATGATGCTCGACCGCAATACGTCGCTGCCGGTGGCGACCCGGACCTCCATCGAGGCAGCCAGGGCCAATCCTGGCGCCATCGCCATGTGGGGGTTGATCGTGGCGGCGCTGTTGCTGCTGGGCTGCATCCCGCTGTTCATCGGGCTCGCGGTCGCGATGCCGGTGCTGGGCCATGCCACGTGGCATCTGTACCGGCGGCTGGTCGCCTGATCGGCCGGCGGTTGCAAAGGGCGGGGCGTGGGACGACAGTCGCGCATCATTTGAGGACGGTTACGATGCACCACACCCGCCGCGCCGGGGCCACGCTGCTGGCCCTGCTGACCCTGACCCTGCTTGCGGCATGCTCGCGGCCGGTTTCGCAGATCGACGCGAACTCACCGGCCAACGCGGGCGTGCCGGAAGCGCAGGCCGTGCACGGCCAGTCGATGAGCGGCAAGTTCCAGTAGCGGCTACTCTGCCGGGTTCGTAGCCGCAGGCAGGCCGAGCGGCTCCGGCTCGGCTTGCAGGGCGGGCGCGCCGCGGACGCCGAACAGACGCCGCACCACCACGTAGAACATGGGCGTGAACAGCAGGCCGAAGACGGTCACGCCCAGCATGCCGAAGACCATCGCCGTCCCCAGCACCTGGCGCATTTCTGCCCCGGCGCCGGCGGCGAGCGCCAGCGGGATGACGCCGAACACGAAGGCGAACGACGCCATCAGGATCGGGCGCAACCGGGTGCGCGCGGCGCCGACGGCGGCCTGTAGCGGATCGGCGCCTTCCTCCTCCGCCTGTTTGGCGAACTCGACGATCAGGATGGCATTCTTGGCTGCCAGCCCAACCAGCACCACGAACCCGATCTGCTGGTCACCGCACTCAGCGGCACCATCTGGCCCGCGTTGTTGCGCGTCTTGAGGTTGCCGATATCGTGCGGGTCCCGCCGGAATGGCTCGTCCGCCTGGGCGATCACCTCGTAGGTGCGGCCTAATATGTTGAAGTCGTTGACGTAGGATGATCCGAGATAGACCTGCAGCGCCTCGAACACCTTGTTGGCGGGCACACCGAGGATCTGCGCCCGGGCGCGATTGATGTCGGCATAGACCTTGGGCGTCTTGGTGTTGAACAGTGGCGCTGACCACCTCGGCGGAGGCCGGGATGCACCGTCCGTTCATAGGCCGGCCGAGCGACGATGGTTTTCAGCAAGACATCAGGGAGAGTCGCGTTGCGAGCGTGATGATTCGCTTGGGAAGTTCTTTGCGCAAAATGAGGTCTATCACGCATTTGGATGACGACGCCGATCTTTGCTTCGTCTAGACTGTTGCGTTCCCGGCCTCGAAACGCTCCAGCAACTCTATCAGCCAGAAGGATCAACCCGGATGCCAAAGCCGTTCCTGCTCCTAATACCAGCAATCATCTTTCCAGCGCTGCTGGCCATGAGCGCTCACGCCGCCGAAGACGTCGATGGCGCCTATGCCGGAACCTATAGCGGGACGGGCAATTGCCCCGGCGGCGGTCCAACGGCGATGACCATTCGTGACCGGGCCCTGACTCGCAATTTCGGGCCAGGCGTCACCATTCCAGCCACAGTCGGCGCCGACGGCGCCTTTACGGGGCAGTCCGGCCAGACGAGCATGACCGGATCGGTTCACGCCGGGCACGTCGACCTCGACATCGTCAGCGGCAGGGGCTGCCGGGTTCACCAGAGCCTGGACAAAAAATAGCCCGTCCGGTAGGTGGCGGCGATCTGGATGGTGGGCGGCGCGATTTCCGGATATTGCGCGATTGGCAGGCTGAAATAGGCCACCGCACCGACGATGGTGATGAAGAGCGACACCACGGAGGCGAAGATCGGGTGTTCGATGAAAAAGTAAGTGAACTTCATCCCGCGTGCCCCCGCCCCGTGATCACGATTGAGCCGGAACGATCTGGCCCGGCTGCGGCGTCACCTTGGCGCCGGGAAGAGACGAATGCTTCCGGGCCAGCAAAGGCTGTGCCGGACCTGGCACTACGCGCCCGACCGGGAAAACCGGAACGAAAAGCTAGCTACGAAGGAAAGAAATTTGTCCGGCTGGCAGCTACGACTCGATGCGGGCGAACAACGCCTCCACCGGAACCGGCGAT
>CAZZVB010000095.1:0-16391 GCA_964657445.1 uncultured Burkholderiaceae bacterium
ATCCATCAGCACCATCGCGGCGGCAGAATCACAAGCGTCGGTGCCGGTGCTGCCGGCTGCCCCGCAAAGTCCGGCCTTGGCGTCCGTGCCGCCGGCCACGCCATCCGCGTCGCCGGCGGCGCCGCAGCCGCTGCTTCCCACCCCGGTCATGGCGGACGCCCCGCTGCAGCCGGAGCGCCCGGACGCGTCTGCCAAGCCCGTGCAGCCGAAGCCTGCGCCCGTCCCGTCCGGCAAGCGGCAAGCGGCCAAGACGGCGCCGCCCGATGCTCCGGCGGCAAGCCCTGGCGTGCAGCAGGAAATGGCCGTGCCACCGAGCCAGACGCCGGCGCAGATCGTTCCGCCACCGGTCGCTCCGGCAGTGGCGCCACTCGCGCCAGCCCATGCTGCAACGCCTGCCAAGCCGGACGTACCGCCGGCTGTGGGCGCTCCATCACCGGCTCGCTCCGTCAGCGGGGAGCCTGCTCCGGCCCCGCTCACAGTGTCCGCCGCCTCGCCATCCAGCGTGCAACCGGCCGCGCCGGGTCTGCCGGTGCCGGTGCCAGCCACCGCGTCGGCCGCAGCCTTGGCCGCGATCCCTACCCCAGCCGCCCCGGCGGCCACCCAGACGCTGCCGGCAAGCTCCGCCCCGGCCGCTCCAGCCACCGGCAACCCGGCCGCGCCGGCGCAGCAGGTGGCGCCGGTGGTCGTTCATCTGGCGCAGTCGCCCACTGGCAATGCGGTGACGATCCGGCTCGAGCCGCCCGAGCTCGGCCGCGTGGAAGTCCACGTCGCCCGGGCGGGGGACGGCACGGCGGCCGTCCAGGTCACCGTGGACCGGCCGGACACGCTGCGCACCATGCTCACCGACCAGGGCAGCCTGCACCGGGCACTCGACACCGCCGGATTGCCGCAAGACGTCCGGGTGAACCTCTCACTGGCCGCACCAGACCCAGGCGGGGCGTCCAGTGGCTTTTCCGGCAGCGGCGGGGCAGGCGGCCAGGCGGGCGGCGGATACACCGGCCACGGAACTGGCGGCCAGCGCGCCCGGGACCACCCCCCACCATCCGCGCAAGACACCGAGAACCCGGCCAGCTGGCGGCGCGCCGGGGTTGATTTCACAGCCTAGGAGAGCACCGATGAGTGGCAGCGTCACGACAGCAACGACGGCCGCGGCTTCGTCCAGCAGCAGTGGCGCCACCAATCCGCTGGTGGCGCTCAGCAGCAACTTCAGCGACTTCCTGAACCTGCTGTTGACCCAGTTGAAGAACCAGGACCCATCGAGCCCGATGGACACCAACCAGTTCACGTCCGAGCTGGTGCAGTTCAGCAGCGTCGAGCAGCAGATCACCACCAACGGCAGCCTCACCCAGCTGATCCAGGCGACCCAGGGCAGCGAAGTCATCCAGGCGACCAGCGTCGTTGGCAAATCAGTGACCGTGACCAGCCCGCAAGTTCCGCTGCAGAACGGCAGCGGGACGGTGAACTTCACGACGGCCAGTGCGGAGCCGGTCAGCATCAGCCTGACCAACAGCAGCGGGGTGGACGTGAAGGATGTCTCGCTCACGTCGACGGCGGGCGCCAATAGCTGGACCTGGGATGGCAGCAGCAATTCCGGCTCGGCCCTGCCGGACGGCGCCTACACCGCCAAGGTCACCGGCGCCGCGCCGGGCGCTGCGGCCGCCGCGATCCCGTTCACCGTCACGGGCACCGCGACGGGCGTCGCCAACACGAACGGCACGGTCAACCTGCAGCTCGGCGGCGTCTCGGTCGGGTTCAGCAACGTGGATGCCGTCGGCCCGTAGGCGCCATGCCATTAAGCCGCCGGTAACCCGCTCCGACGCACGATCGGTCCGCGGCAGAACGCCGCCGTAGCAGGTGGGCTCGCAGGCATGGCGGCATTGCTGGAAGGGTTCAAGGCGCTGGGGCTTGGGCGGTTGATCGCGATGGCCGCGGTCGCCGGGTCGATGCTCCTGATGCTCGCTTTCCTCGCGCTGCGTGGTGAGGGCAGCGAACGCATGGCGCTGCTCTATGCGGACGTGGACATGCGGGAGGCGGCGCAAATCGCCGATGTGCTGGAGCGTGCGCATATCGCGCATGAGGCTGGTCCTGACGGCACGCGCATCTCCGTCCCGGCCAGTGACGTCTCCCGTGCCAGGCTGCTGCTCGCGAAGGATGGGCTGCCCTCCGGCGGGTCCATCGGCTATGAGATTTTTGACCGTGGCGACAGCCTGACCGCCAGCCAGTTCCAGCAGGCGATCAACCAGACCCGCGCGCTGGAGGGGGAGCTGACGCGGTCGATCCGCATGATCGCCGGCGTGAAGGGCGCGCGCGTGCATTTGGTGCTGCCTAAGCGGGACCCGTTCGCGCGGGAGGCGCAACCGGCACAAGCGAGCGTCGTGCTGACCATGGCGGGTGCGGCGCGGATGGACCGCGAGGGGGTCCGGTCCGTGCTGACCCTGGTGGCGTCGGCTGTGCCGGGTTTGCGGCCGCAGAACATCGGCATCATCGATAGCCGCGGCAATCTGCTGGCCCGTGCCGGCGATGCGGATGCCGGCGGGGCGGGCGCCATCGCCGCGGAGGCCCGTGCCGCCGCCGAACAGCGCCTGTCGCGCGCGGTGGAGGATATGCTGGAACGCAGCCTCGGCCCCGGCCGCGTCCGTGCGGAAACCGCCGTCGAGATGGATTACGACCAGGTTCGCGAAACCCAGGAGAAGTTCGACCCTGACGGCAAGGTGGAACGTTCGACACAAACCAACAACTCAAACAGCCGCACCACGGAGGCGAGCAGCAGCGTCAGCGTGGCGAACAACCTGCCGAACGCCGACGCCGGCGCGACCCCGTCAGGCACGCAGGAGCAGCGCACCGAGGAAACCGCGAACTTCGAAATCGGCAAGACCGTGCGGACCGTGGTGCGCGACCAGCCGCTGGTGCGCCGGATCAGCCTGGCGGTGCTGGTGGATCAGGTCGCGGTGAAAGGCGCCGATGGAACGGTCACCTGGCAGGACCGGACGGCGGACGAGCTGAGCCGCATCACGTCGCTCGCGCGCAGCGCCATCGGCTACGATGAAAAGCGCGGCGACAAGGTGGAGGTGGTGAGTCTGCGCTTCACCGACCCGGACGCGCTGCCGGATCAGGCGGCGCCCGGCCTGTTCGGGCTGCCGATCGACAAGGCGGATCTGCTGCGTCTCGGGCAAACCGGCGTGCTGGCCCTGGTCGCGGTGCTGGCTTTGCTGCTGGTTCTGCGTCCGATGGTGCTGCGCCTGACCACGGACCCGGCGGCCATTGAAGCAGCCGCGGGCGAAGCTGCCGGGGCGGGTCCATCGCTCAGCCTCGCCGGGCCGGCCGCTGCCGGGTCAGCGGCGCTCGCGATCGCCGACGAGTCCATGGAGGACGATGGCATGGTGCGCCTCCGTAACGTCGCCGGCGCCATGCGCGCGTCATCGCTGCGTCAGGTCGCCAATCTCGTGGACAAGCACCCCGAAGAAAGCCTGGCCGTCATGCGCGGCTGGATGATGAAGGAGGCCGGCTGAGGCATGCCCACCTCCGTCGCCGACCCAGGCCTGACCGGTGCACAAAAAGCCGCCGTGCTTATGCTGGCGCTCGGCGAGGAGCAATCGGTCCGGCTCTTCGGCATGATGCACGAGGATGAGATCCGCGAGGTCTCGTCCGCCATGTCCCAGCTCGGCAATGTGCCGGCCGAGATGGTCGAGCAGCTTTGCGTCGAATTCGGCGACAGCATGGGCGGCATGAGCCACCTGGTGGGCAGCTTCGAGAATACCGAGCGCCTGCTGCAGCGCGCCCTGCCGAAAGATCGCGTCTCGCAGATCATGGACGAGATTCGCGGCCCGGCCGGCCGCACCATGTGGGACAAGCTGGGCAACGTGCACGAGGCGGTGCTCGCGAACTATCTGAAGAACGAATATCCGCAAACCGTCGCAGTCGTCCTATCCAAGATTCGTCCCGATCATGCCGCGCGCGTGCTGACCCTGCTGCCCGACAGCTTCTCGATCGAAGTCGTGATGCGCATGCTGCGGATGGAGAGTGTGCAGAAGGAGGTTCTGGACGGCGTCGAGCGGACGTTGCGGGCTGAGTTCATGTCCAACCTCGCCCGTTCGACCCGGCGCGACGCGCATGAGATGATGGCGGAGATCTTCAACAACCTCGACCGCGCCAGCGAGAGCCGGTTCGTCGCCGCACTGGAAGATCGCAACCGCGAGTCCGCTCAGCGGATCAAGGCGTTGATGTTCACCTTCGACGACCTGTCGCGGCTGTCGCCGGCCGCCGTGCAGGGACTGTTGCGCGCGGTGGAGAAGGACAAGCTGCCGCTCGCTCTCAAGGGCGGGTCGGAAAAGCTGCGCGATCTGTTCTTCAAGAATCTTTCCGAACGCGCCGCCAAGATGCTTCGTGACGACATCGAGGCGCTGGGCCCGGTCCGGCTGCGCGATGTGGATGAGGCGCAAGCCGCGATCGTCGTGCTCGCGAAGGAGCTTGCGGCCCAGGGCACGATCGAGATCGGCGAAGGCCGTGACGAGGAGCTGGTGTACTAGCATGAGCACCATGACCCGGCCTGGCCTGCTCGGCGTGCTTTATGCCGAGGATTTCGACGACCTGCCGCAGACCAGCGCACCCGCTGCCGCCGAGCCGGAACCGGAACTGATCGAGCCGGTGTTCACCTTGGCGGAGCTGGAAGCCGCGAAGGCGGAGGCCGGACGGATTGCGCGCGCCGAGGCCGAACGCGGGTTGATCGGGTCCCGCACACAGATGATCACCCTGCTGGCGAATGGCGTGGCCGACGCCCGGGCCGAAGCCCTGCACGCTGCGGAAGAGGCGTCGGAGGGTGTCGCGAAATGCCTGCTGAGTGCTTTGTCCGCTTGCCTGCCCGCGCTCTGTGCCCGGCATGGCGCTGCCGAGTTGCAAGCGCTGGCCCGTATCGTCTTGCCCGCCCTGCGCGATGAGCCGCGCATCGTGGTCCGCGTGCACCCGCATATGCTGCCGGTGATGCGCGACGAAGTGGCGGCCATGGACATGGATTTCGCCGATTGCATCCATTTGCTGCCGTCCGACGCCGTCGCGCCGGGCGACGCGCGCATCAGCTGGGCCGCAGGCTCTGCCGTACGCGACGCCGGGCGGGCGCGTGCAGCGGTGCATGATGCGCTGGCGGCGCTCGGCCTGCTCGATCACGAAGACCTGCCGAAGGAGGCCGCACATGCCTGAGACGATGGACCTGGTCGAGCTGTCCGAAGCAACCCCGAATGGCGCCTCGACACGGGCGGTGCGCGACCTGGAAGCGGTGTACGACATTCCGGTCACCGTCAGCGCCGTGCTGGGCAAGGCCACCATGCAGGTCAGCCAGTTGCTGAAGCTCGGCCGCGGCGCGGTGGTGGAGCTCGACCGCAAGCTCGGCGAGGCAATCGACATCTACGTGAACAACCGGCTTGTCGCGCGCGGTGAGGTCGTGATGGTGGACGATAACCGCCTCGGCGTGACAATGACGGAAATCGTCAAGGCCGACCGGTCCTGAAGGTGCGGTGATGAGGGTCCTCCTAATCGGGGCGCTGTCCGGCGATCTTGCCAAGGCCGCGCGCATCGCCATCGCGCGCGGCGCCAAGCTCGACCAGGCGGACAGCGTGGATGGCGGCCTCGCCCGGCTGCGGGCCGACGCGCGGGTGGACCTCGTGCTCTGCGAGGTCAGCCACGACGTCGGTGCGCTGGTGCGGGCACTGGCGGCCGAGCGGATTGCGGTGCCCGTCGTCGCCTGCGGCACCGAGGCGGACGGGCCGGCCGCGATCCGCGCGATGCGCGACGGCGCGCAGGAGTTCCTGCCGCTGCCGCCCGATCCGGACCTGATCGCGGCCATCCTGCTCGCGGCCTCGGGCGAGAGCCACACGCTGATCGCGCGCGACCCGGCGATGCTCACGGCGCTACGCCGGGCGGAGCAGGTGGCCGGCGCCGAAGCCTCGGTGCTGATCACCGGCGAAAGCGGCACCGGCAAGGAGGTGCTGGCCCGCCACATCCACCGCAAGTCGCGCCGCAGCGCCGGCCCGTTCGTCGCGCTGAACTGCGCGGCCATTCCGGAGAACCTGCTGGAATCGGAGATGTTCGGCCACGAGAAGGGCGCGTTCAGCGGCGCCGCGGCCCGCCGGGTCGGCAAGTTCGAGGCCGCGGACGGCGGCACGCTGCTGCTGGACGAAATCAGCGAAATGGACGTGCGGCTGCAGGCAAAGCTGCTGCGCGCGATCCAGGAGCGGGAGATCGACCGGCTCGGCGGGACAGGGCCGGTGCGCGTGAACGTCCGCATCCTCGCCACCAGCAACCGCGACCTGCTGGCGGATTGCAGCGCGGGCCGGTTTCGCGAAGACCTGTATTTCCGCCTCAACGTCGTCAGCCTGCGCATCCCGCCGCTGCGGGAGCGCCCCGGTGATATCGTGGCCTTGGCCGAGCACTACGCGCGCCACTACGCCGGCGTGAACGGCTTGGCTGTGCGGCCGCTTTCCAAACTCGCCCAGGCGCGGCTGACCGGCCACGGCTGGCGCGGCAACGTGCGCGAGCTGGAAAACACCGTTCATCGCGCCGTGCTGCTGTCCACCGGTGACGAAGTGGATGCGGTCGAACTATCGGGACCTCCTATCACGGCCGCCCCTGCCGCGCAGGGCGGCGTCGCCGGCCTGGTGGGGCGTAGCATGGACGAGGTGGAACGCGACCTCATCCTGCAAACCCTGACGCATACGCTGGGAAACCGGACCCACGCCGCGACGATCCTCGGCATCTCGATCCGTGCGCTCCGCAACAAATTGCGTGACTATTCGGCCGCCGGCATCGCGGTGACGCCGCCCGGCATCGCCGCGTAGTGCGAGCCTTGGTCAACGCGAGCCGGAGGCGCGGCGATCCAGCCCCGGATTGCTTCGCTAGGCGGCTCGCAATGACGCGGTGTTATGAATAAACTTCTCCAGCTCGGCCGCACCTACGCGCCTGGCACGGACGTAGGCCTTGCCTTCGGCATGGTGATGCTGCTGGCCGTGCTGGTCATCCCGCTGCCCACCCTGCTGCTCGACATGGGGCTGGCGGTTTCGATCACGGCCTCCGTGCTCGTCCTGATGGTCGCGCTATTCCTTCGGCGTCCGCTCGATTTCACCTCGTTCCCGACCCTGCTTCTGTTGACCACCCTGCTGCGGCTCTCGCTCAACGTCGCGACGACAAGGCTGATCCTAAGTCATGGCAGTGAGGGCGCGCTCGCAGCCGGGCACGTGGTGGCGGCGTTCGGCGGCTTCCTGATGGGCGGCGACGTGGTGATCGGGGTGATCCTGTTCGCGATCCTCCTCGTCGTGAACTTCATGGTCATCACCAAAGGCTCCGGCCGCATCGCGGAAGTCGCCGCCCGCTTCAGCCTCGATGCCATGCCAGGCAAGCAGATGGCGATCGACGCCGACCTGTCCGCCGGGCTGATCAACGAGGCCAAGGCGCGCACCCGCCGGAAGGAGCTGGAGGAGGAGAGCGGGTTTTACGGCGCCATGGACGGTGCGGCCAAGTTCGTCCGCGGCGACGCCATCGCCGGGCTGCTGATCACCTGCATCAACATCTTCGGCGGGTTCGCCATCGGCCTGATCCGCCACGGCATGCCGTTCGCCGACGCGGCCGCGACCTTCACCACGCTGTCGGTGGGCGACGGGCTGGTGTCGCAAATACCGGCTTTGCTGGTGTCCACCGCGGCCGGGATCGTGGTCACCAAGGGCGGCATGGAGGGTGCGGCCGACGCGGTGCTGATGCGCCAGCTCGGCGGCAGCCCGAAGCCGCTGGCGATGGCTGCCGCCGCCGCCGCCGCGCTGGCGTTGATGCCCGGCCTGCCGCTGCTACCGTTCCTGGCGGTTTCCGGACTGGCCGGCGGCGGCGCGTGGTGGCGCTGGAAACACCCGCCATTGCCCGCGGGGGACGTTGCAGCCAAACCGCCTCCGCCATCGGAGCCGCCCATGTCCGACGCGCTGCGGATGGACACCGTCCGGCTGGAACTAGGCTACGGGCTGCTCGCCCTGGCCGGCGGCGACACGCCCCGGCTGACCGAACAGATCAAGGGTCTGCGGCGGGCCATCGCGGTGGAGATGGGCTTCGTGCTGCCCCCCGTCCGCATCCAGGACAATATGCAGCTGGGCGCGGACATCTACTCGATCCGGATCAAGGAGATCGAGGCTGGCCGCGGCGAACTTCGCCCCACCCAGGTCCTGGTGATGGACCCGAAAGGCGGTGTGCCGCCCTTCCAGGGCGAGAGCACGACCGAGCCGACGTTCGGCCTGCCCGCCATGTGGGTCGAGCCATCCCGCCGGGATGAAGCGATGGCGCGCGGCTGCACGGTGGTGGACCCGCCCTCCGTGCTGACCACCCACATCACGGAGATCGTCCGCGACAGCATGGCGGAACTGCTGTCCTACGCGGAGACGCAGAAGCTGCTCGATGAACTGCCGCGCGAGCAGCAGAAGCTCGTTGGCGATCTGATTCCCTCGCAGATCAGCGTCGGCGGCGTGCAACGCGTTCTGCAGGCGCTGCTGGCGGAGCGGGTGTCGATACGCGACCTGCCGACCGTGCTGGAAGGCATCGCCGAGGCGTGCGGCGGGCAGGGCAGGCCGATCGGACAGATCGTCGCCCACGTCCGCGCCCGGCTGGCCCGGCAGATCAGCAACAGCCATGTCGGCCCCGACGGCTATATCCCGCTCGTCACGCTGTCGCCGGAGTGGGAGCTGGCGTTTGCCGAGAGCCTGGTCGGCCCGGCGGACGACCGCCAGTTGGCCATGGCCCCATCCAAACTGGGCGACTTCATGGCCCGGCTGCGCAGCACCTTCGATGCCGCCCAGGCAGTGGGCGAAATGCCGGTGCTGCTCGCCTCCGGCGGGATCCGTGCGCATTTGCGGGCGGTGGTGGAGCGGATCAGGCCGGCAACGCCGGTGCTCGCGCAGGCAGAAATCTATCCGCGGGCAAGGATAAGGACGGTTGGCACGGTGTGAGACTCTGGCCCCCGCATAGCGCCGCGCAATGCGGGAGCGGCAGGCCGGTCAGTACGCCTTCAACAGCCGGTCGATATACTCCAACTCGCCCGGTGGCCGAGTCCGCTCGCCCCCACGCTTGCGCAATTCCGCTTGCAGCTCGCGCGTGCGGGCTTGTTCCATCTGGTCGGGCACGTGCACGTCGCCGCCGTCCGCGCGGCCGGAGGTGCCGTCCTTGGTCGGGCGGCCGAGCGGGTCGCGCGGCACGTCGGCCTGCTGATCGCCGGGCTGGCCGTCCTCGCCGTTCTGGGCGTCGCGGTCGCCGCGGCCGTTGCCCATCTGGTCGTCGCCCTGGCCGTCATCCTGCGACATCTGGTCGCCGGGTCCGTTGCCATCGCCTTCACCTTCGCCGGGCTGCACGGAGATGCCGAGCGACTGCGCCATCTGCTGGCTCATCTGCTGCTGGCCTTTTTGCAGCGCGTCGATCGCGCGTTGCTGCGCCTGGCCGGCAGCCTTGTCGTTGCCCGTGCCGAGCGCCTGACCGGCCTGGTCCATGGCGATGTCGGCCTGGCCGAGCGCGTCGGGGATCTTGCCCGTCAAATCGGCGAAGTTCTGCATCATCTCGCCCAGCGCGCGGCGCAACGCCTTCTGCTGCTTGCCATCCGTGTCGCGGCCGGTTTTGTCAGCGGCCTTGTCCTGGGCGCCGTCGCGCTCCGTGGCCCGCTGCTTCATGACGCCTTCCCGCTGCACCATGTCCTCGGCGGCGCCCATCTGCTGCTGGCCGCGCTGGCGCTGCTGCCGTGCCTGCTGCCGGTCACCGCTGGGGTTCGCCTCGGCCTGCTTCAACTGCTCCAGCATCTGTTCGAGCTGCTGCAGCTTCTCCTGCGCCTCGTCCATGCGGCCAGCGCGCGCCGCGTCCTGCATCTGCTGCGCCAGCTTGTCGAAATCCTGCTGATTCAGCGTGCGCGTGGACGGATCGAACGGCATCAGCGTGCCATCCTTGCGCGCCTTCTCCGCCAGCGCTTGCAGATGCTTCTGGATCTCGCGGCGGAGCGCATCCGCCTTCTTGTCCATCTCCGTCTTGTCGCCCTTCTGCACCGCGTTCTTCAGCGCGTCGCGTGCCGCCTGCACCGCCTGCGCCGTACGGGCCACCGCGTCATCCTCGAGTTGCAGCGCCAGCGCCCACAGCCGGGCCTGTGCCTGCGCGATGTCGGCCGGCGCATTGCTGCGCGCGAGCAATGAAGCCGTGCTGCTCAGCGCCAGAAAGACGCCGGTATTGTTGTCGAACGCGTCCGGCGCTTCCGCCAGCGCCTGCAAGTCGGCCGCTGCATCTCCGTTGGCGTCCGGCGCCAGGGTAAGACGCTTGCGGATGTCGATCACCGCCCGGGCGAGCGGGTTCTTGAACGCGCGTTCCGGCAGGACGAACTCCGCATCGGCACTCGCCGCCTTATGACCCGGCGCGTCCTTGGCGACCAGCCTGGCGATCACCGGCAGACCGGCCCAGGGATTGGCCGTCAGGTCCTGCACGGCAGCGCCATGCGCCTGCTTCGGCGGGTTGCTCGGCAGCGGGATGTTGACGGTGATCGGGTCCGCTGCCGGCCGGTCCTTGAGCCGCAATTCGGCCTGCAGCGACGCCACGCCGTAATCGTCGGTCACGGTCCAGGGCAACCGCGTCTGCAGCCGCCGCGTGCCACGCGGCGACCCGGGCGGCGACGCCCATGCCACGGTCGGCGGCGCATCGGGGATCACCGACACCTGCCAGTGCCCCAGCTCCCGCCCGCGGCGGCGCACGACCAGGTCGCCATCCTGCGATATGTCCCGGTCGGCCTGCCAGCTTGCGGTATCCAGCGTCGCGAACGCGGTCGCTGCGCCGCCATACTCCATAGACGGCGCAACGGTGCCGCCGGTGAGGCTGACTGTCAGGTGTGCACCCGCCGGGATGGTGACGGCCTGGGTTGCCGGGTGCAGGAAGACGGGCGGTTGCCCGGTGTAGGATGGCGGCGTCAGCCATGCCTGCAGTTCCGGCTCCGGAACCGGTGTCCCCTGCGGCAGGCCTGGCCAGACGGAGCGCAGCAGCCGGCCCGGCGCCTCCGCCCCGGCAACAACCAGCCCTACGACGAGCAGCACGCCCAGTGCCGCCCGCGTCGCCCGCACGTCCAATTGCGGTATGCCGGGGTGCGGCCAGCCGACCCGCAGCCGCGCCACCTGCGCCGCCGCCCGCTCGAGATGCGCCTGCCAGAGTGCGGATCCGGCGGCATCGGCATTCGCGGGCGTGTCGTCGATCACCACCAGCGGCCGGTGGCGCAATCCCGTCGCGCGTTCCAGCCGCCGGTCCACTTCGGCGTCGCTCGGGCGGTCTAGCGGGCGGAGGCCGCGCACAAGCAGCGCGACCATGCTGGCGATCACGGCAACGTTCAGCCCGATATGCCACCAGCCCGGCAGCAACGAAGGCAGGTTGAACAGCGACGCGGCCAGCCAAAGGCCGATCAGCGCGAAGGCGGGCCAAAGCGCCGGCCAGATACGCTCAAACCAAAGCACCCGGCGTGCATGGGCGCGCCGCCGGGCGATCCGCGACCGCAGCTCCGCCGGGCTCATGCGGGGGTGATCCAGGCGGGGATGATCTCGGACGCCCACATCGCCTCGACCGGCTGACGCGGGCGAATGACGGTCCAACGGTCACCGTCAACCATCACCTGGGCCGCGAGCGGCCGGGCGTTATAGGTGGAGCTCATGACAGAACCATATGCACCTGTATCCAGGATCGCCACCCGCGCGTTCGCTGCCAAGTTCGGCAGGGATCGTTGTCGCGCAAAGGTGTCCCCGGTTTCACAGACCGGCCCGACCACGTCGGTGGGCGAGCAGGCGGCTGCCGCATCGGCCGGACTGATGGGCACGATGCCGTGCCAGGCGTCATACAGCGAGGGCCGCAGCAGATCGTTCATCGCGGCGTCCAGAACGGTGAAGCGCCGGCCGGCGGTGGTCTTGGTCAGCACGACGCTGGCGAGCAGCAGCCCGGCCGGCCCTGCCAGCCAGCGCCCGGGTTCGATCATCAGTTCCAGCCCCATGCCGCCGAGCGCGCCCGAAATCGCGCCAGCGAAGGCGGCCGGCGAGCCTTCCACCTCGTCGCGGTAGCTGATCCCCAATCCGCCGCCGCAATCCACCCGGGTGACGACGTGGCCCGCGTCGCGCAGGGACCGCACGAGATCGGCCACCTTGGCGTAGGCGGCGCGATAGGGGGCCATGGCGGCGATCTGGCTGCCGATATGCAAGGCCAGGCCGACCGGCCGGATGCCCGGGAGCCCGGCGGCATGGGCGTACAGCGCAGCGGCTGCGTCCAGCCCGACGCCGAATTTGTTGTCGGCGCGGCCTGTGGTGATCTTCGCATGCGTCCCCGCATCCACGTCGGGGTTTATCCGCAATGCCACGGACATGACCTTGCCTGCGGTGGACGCTGCCTGCGACAGCATCGCCAGTTCTTCCGCGCTTTCGACGTTCACCTGGGCGATTCCGGCCTCGGCCGCCGCCCGCAATTCGGCCGGTTGCTTGCCCACGCCGGAGAAGACGATGTGGGCCGGGGGAATGCCGGCACGCAGCGCGCGCTGCATCTCGCCGCCACTGACCACATCGGCCCCGGCGCCGCCGGCGGCCATGACCGCAAGCACCGCCAAATGATCGTTAGCCTTCACAGCATAGTGAACATGGGCGCCGATCGGATCGAAGATGGCACGAAGCTGCGCCAAACGATCCCGCAGCGTATTGGCCGAGATCACCCAGCAAGGCGTGCCCACCTGATCGCAGATTGCCTGAAGCGGCACGCCATCCAGCACTAAACCATCGAGAACATGCATTTTTAGACCAGGGCGGCGCGCCAGCAATTCTTGCAGGTCCGGTTCGGTCAAGTCAGTGCTCACTAAATGTTCCGGCATTCCTTGACTTCCTAACCACGGCTTCGCGGTTAACCTAAGCTGTTGTTTGCGGGTGACAGTCGGTGCGGCGTCACCGGGCTGTCATGTGTTTGACACTTCAGCCAAAATCCCCGCTGGCTACCAAGCCCCCGTTCAGACGGATTGGGGTCTTGTCATGCATCGTCACCAACGCCGCCGGGTCGTTTTGCTGGCAGCGACGTCCCTGCTTGCCGCAACCCCGGCCTGGGCGCAATCCGCCGACCAGATCAACGCCATCCAGGCCCAGATCCGCGCGCTCAACGCCGAACTGGCGAAGGTCAAGCGCGACATGGCCGCGAAGGACGCCGCCGTCCGCGCCGCGCGGGATGACGCCGCCAGGGCGCGCGCCACCGCCGAGCAGACGCAAACCACCGTCGCCAACCTGCCGCGGCCGGCTGGCTTCAAGGCCGGAAACGGGGCGCCCAGCGCGCCTTCGATCGGGATGTACGCGGCGCATCCGGACTATCCTTCGCCGAAGACGGATTGGACGTCGCTCAACTCCAGCCCGGTCACCGCAAGCGACCAGAAGGCGGGGGCAACCGGCTCCAAAGGCGAGTTCCACATCGGCGGCATCACCATCCAGCTGGGCGGTTTCCTGGAGGGGGCAGGCCTCTTCCGCACGCGCAATGAGGTCACGGACATCGCGTCCAACTTCAACACGGGCATCCCGCTGCCGCAGAGCCAAACGTATCACCAGGGCGAGTTCCGCGAGTCTGCGCGGCAGAGCCGGTTCGCTATCCTGCTGCATGGCGACATCGACGCGTCGCAGCGCGTGGCCGGGTATGCGGAGCTGGACCTGCAAGGGGCTGCGGGGACAGCGAACAGCAACGAGAGCAACAGCTACAATCCCCGCATCCGGCAAGCCTATGCAAGCTACGACAACGACGCGATCGGCCTGCACGTGCTCGCGGGCCAGGCGTGGAGCTTGGCGACGTTGTCCAAGGTCGGCGTAACGCCGCGCCAGGAAGACCTGCCGCTGACCATCGATCAGCAATATGTTCCCGGCTTCACCTGGAAGCGTCAGACGCAGTTCCGCGTCGCCGAGGATTTCGGCGGCAAATACTGGCTGGCCGCCTCTCTGGAAAGCCCGCAGACCACCTACTCGGTCGGCAGCAACGGCACGGGCGTCAATCTTGGCACGGTGAACTACAACAACCCTGGCATTTCGACGCTAGACCCCGGCCAGGCTTACAGCACGGACATCGCGCCGGACGTCATCGTCAAGGTGGCTGCCGATCCTGGCTATGGCCATTACGAGCTGTATGGCCTCGCCAGGTTTCAGCAGGACCGGGTCAGCGTCGTCGGCAATGGCCATAACAACACACGGCTCGCCGGCGGCGTCGGCGGCGGCCTGATCCTGCCGATCCTGGGCGACAAGCTGAGCATCGAAGGGCGCGGCCTGGCCGGCTACGGCATCGGCAGCTATGGCACATCGCAACTGCCGGATGCGACGATCGGACCGAGCGGCGCGCCGGCGCCGTTGCCGGCGGTGCAGGCGCTGATCGGCGTCATTGGCCATCCCGTGCCCACGGTGGACCTCTACGGCTATGTCGGCACGGAGCAGACCGGCCGGAAATATTTCAACGTGGCCGGCAAGCCCTATGGCTACGGCAACCCGCTCTATTCGAACGCCGGCTGCGACGTCGAGCTGAGCACGGCGACCTGCACAGCCAATACGTCGGGCATCGTGCAGGGCACCCTTGGCTATTGGTGGCGGTTCCTGCAGGGGGATTTCGGCACGTTGCAGACCGGGTTGCAGTATTCTTACACACGCCGATCGATCTTCAGCGGCGTGACGGCGGCCGGCGGTGGCGGCAACCATTCCACGGACGACAACATGGTCTTCTTCAGCCTGCGCTACCTGCCGTTCCAGTGACGGCTGGCACAAAGCCTGCTGGCACAAAGCCTGCAAAGACGGCAATGCAACCGAGGACACACGCATGGCCGCCAACCCGTTCCATCTCGCCTGGTTTCTGCAAGGGTCGAGCATCCAGGCCTGGGGCGAGCAATGGAGCGGCAACATCTCCGAGGAGTGGATGTCGGCCGAGATGTTCCTCGACCTCGCCCGCTCCATCGAGCGCGCCTGCTTCGACTACCTGCTGATCGAGGACTCGATCTACATCGGTCAGAACTGGCAGAACTCCCGCGACATCTTCCTCAAGAACGGCATGTCGGTGCCCAGGCAGGAGCCTTCGGTCGTGGCGTCGCTGATGATGGCGGCGACGTCGCGGCTCGGCATCGTGCCGACGCTGTCCACCTTTGCCTACCACCCGTATCTCACCGCGCGCATCGTCGGCACGCTCGACCAGATCTCCGGCGGGCGGGCCGGGTGGAACATGGTCACCGGCAGTTCGGACTATTCCGGGCAGAATTTCGGTCTCGACAAGCTGCCCGAGCATGACACGCGGTACGAGATGGCAGCCGAATACATCGATGTCGTGACCAAGCTGTGGGATTCGTGGGAGCCCGGCGCCATCGTCGCCGACCGCAAGACCGGCGTGCTGATCGAGCCATCGAAGGTCCACACCATCGACCATCGCGGTGAGTACTACGCCAGCCGCGGTCCGCTGAACTCCGGACCATGCCCGCAAGGCCGCCCGGTGATCGCCCAGGCCGGCGGCTCGGCGAAGGGCCGCGCGATCGCCGCACAATACGCCGATACCATCGTGGCCCATCCGAAAGGCGTCGAGGCCATGCGCGACTACCGCAACGACGTGCGCGCCCGCATGCGCGATGCCGGTCGCGACCCGGATAGCTGCAAGGTGCTGTTCATGGCGACCCCCGTCCTGGCCAACACGGACGAGGAGGCGCAGGCCCGCGCCGCCCAGCGCGGCGTGGCAACCACCGAGCAAATCCACCGCCGCCTGGCCCAGATGGGCTGGACCACCAACATCGACTTCTCCGGCTACGACCTCGACGAGCCGGTGGGGGAGCTATCGACCAACGGCCACCAGTCGAGCCTGGCCAACTTCATGAAGAAGGCTGGCGGCCGCACCCTGCGTGAAGCCATCCTCGCCTACACCAGCCATGGCGGCTGCGTCGATCTGGTCGGCACGCCTGACACGGTTGCGGCGCAGATGGATGAGGTGATGCAGGAGGTCGGCGGCGACGGCTTCCTGCTGGTCCTACCCGACGTCAGCCGCAAGACGGTCTCCGAAATCACCGACGGCCTGGTGCCGGCCTTGCAGCAACGCGGCCTGACCCGGCGCGCCTACGGGCACAAGCAGTTCCGGGACAATCTGCTGGAGTTCTAAGGTTTGAGCGTCGCCAAGATCGCCTCGAAATAAGCAACGAACCGATTGGCGGCTGCGAGCGTCGTCGCCGCGCGCTCGGCTGACACTTCGGAGTCGGGGCCGGTATCATAGTCGGCGATTGCTTTGAGGTTATAGGCTTGGGATAGGAAGGACCGATACTCCGCCGAGAATGTAGGGTCGTCCTTGGTGAGGCGATGCAGCTCAGTCTGAACGCCCTTATGCGTTTTGACCGCTGTGCCCAGCCG
>CAZZVB010000096.1:0-8161 GCA_964657445.1 uncultured Burkholderiaceae bacterium
TGCGGCAGCGTCAGCGCGAACACCGCGCCGGAGCCTTCGCCGCCAGGGTCGCGAAGTTCCAGCCGGCCGCCATGCACGTCGGCCAGTTCCCGGGCGATGGCAAGGCCCAGCCCGGTGCCATCCGGGCGGCCGGTGACAAAGGGTTCGAACAGATTGCCAGCCATGCCGGCCGGCACGCCGCCCCCGGTGTCCGCGACCGTAATGACAAGTTCATCCGGTGCGAGCGTCGCGTTCAGCGCCACCGTTCCGCCGCTTGGCGCGTGACGGATGGCGTTGGTCAGCAGGTTGTCCAGCACGCGGCCGACAATCGCCGGGTCGATGCGGGCAACGCCGTCGCCGGCCGCCGTCACGGTGATGTCTTTGGCCGCCGCGACGTCCTTGTAGCGGGCTGTCTCGCCGCTCAGGAACTCGCCAATATCCACTATCACCGGCGCTGGCTCGACCCGTTGCGTCATTGCCAGCAACTCTCCGGCCAGGCCATCCAGCCGGTCGATCTGGCCAAGCATGTCGCCGATTGCCGCAACCCGCCTTCTGTCGTCGCCCGCCAGCGCATTCTCGCCCTGTAGCCGGGCGGCGGCGATCGGGTTGCGGATTTCGTGCGCGACCCCGGCCGCTACCCGGCCCAACGCCGCCAGCCGCTCCGCGCGGGACGCGCGCTGTGCCATCGTGTCCGCCTCCCGCCGCGCCTGGGCGAGCCGTCGTCCGGCGTCATTCAGGGCGTAGATGATGCGATCCAGCTCGCGCTCTCCGGTGTGCGGCAGCGCCAGCGGGCGATCCGGCCCGGCCGCGGCCAAGGCGCGTTCCAGGCTGCGGACGTGCCGGCCCCACACCAGCAGCGTGCGGCCCAGCCAGGCCGACATCACCACCATGAGGGCGAACAGCACAACCAGCCCAAGCTGCAATGGGCGCGAGTTGGGCATTGCCTGCACCCGCGTCATTGTCCAGGCGGTGAGCCCGGCGATCGGGCCGCCCACAGGGCATGCATGAAGCAGTAAGGTCTGCCCGCGGGACGTGACCTGGCGATCCACCGGCTGTTCGTCGCTGGCCGCGGCACGGTTGACGGCCTGGATTTGCTCGCGCTCTGCCGCGGGCAGGTCTGTCTTCGGCCCGGTGCCGGAGTAGGTCGGATAGGCATAGGCAAGCGGACCGGCTTCGGCCTGCCACAGGCCGCCCTCGACGCCATCCTGGAACGCGAGCGCGACATTGGTCACCGTTGTGAGATCGGCATCGAACGCTGGGTCCGGCAAGGCGGGCGAGCCTTGCCACCCCGAGGTGTAGAAGCCGTAGCGGTCGCGGATCAGGTCACAGGCGCGCGCGATGACCGCAGCGGACCGCCCCACCTGGGCGTCGTAGGATTGGCGGTTGAGCTGCACCAGCAGAACGCCGACTGCGATGCATGCCACCAGCGAGAGGCCCCACAGGCCAAGCAGCCGGCTCTTAAGCGATTGCATGACACGGGGCCGGCGCTACTCCGAAGCGCCGTTCTTCAAATGCGGGGGCGGCGCGGTGAGCGGGCCGGTCTGCTTGGCGACGTCCGGCCCAGGATTGTCACCGAGGTCGATGCCGCTGCAACCGGCCAGCATGAAGACGGCGCCGATGCAAAGCGCGGCGAGAGCGGTGCGGCATGACATGGCGGCAACCTCCGTTACCGCACCGGTTCCGTCAACCGTGCCTCATGCTAGATCGACGGGCTCCACGCCACTGGAACGAGCCGGTAGCCCGTTGCGGTCTTCTCGACATGCCCGGCGGAGGGGAAGGCGAAGTGGTAGCCTACGACCAGCATCTTCTCGCTTGCGGCCATGTCGTAGAATTTGTGCCGGGTGGCGGCGGCCAGGTCCGGGTCGTGATCATAGGCGACGTGCCAGTCCGGGTTTCGCAGGAATAGTTCCGGGATATTGGTCACGTCCGACTGCACCAGCATGCGGCTATTGCCGGACGCGATGGCAAAGGACGTGTGGCCTGGCGTGTGACCCGGGGTTGCGATGGCCGTGACCCCGGGCGCCACTTCGCTGCCCCACTCATAGCGGCCGATCCGGTCATTGATGCCGGCGAATACCTTGCGGGTGTTGGCGAAGTAGGTCTGCGTCAGCTTGTCCTGCGCCTTTCCCATATTGTCGTCGCTCATCCAGAACGCCCATTCCGTCGCCGGGGCGATGATCGTGGCATTGGGGAACGCGACCGATCCGTCCGCCGCCTTCAGGCCATTCGTGTGATCCGGGTGAAGGTGGGACAGCACGACAATGTCGATGTCCTTCGGCGCCACGCCTGCCGCGGCGAGGTTTGGGAAAAGGTGCCCGACAGAGCCGTCAGGCGCCGGACCGTTCCCCGTGTCGATCAGCACCAGCTTGGACCCGGTGTTGATCAGGGTCGGGTTGAACGGCACCGTCACTTTGCCGGCCGGCATGAACGCATCCCCGGCCGCGGCCAGGGCTTGGTCCTTCGTTACGTTGGTGACGAAGGTGTCGGGCAGCGGGAAGCTACGGGCACCGTCGTTCAGCACGGTGACTTCGTAGTCACCCAGTTTCATACGGTAGAAGCCCGGCGCCTGCGACCCACTGAGCGGTACGGCTGCCCGTGACGCTGGCGCCAGGATGGCGGCAGCGCCTATGCCCAGTGCCGCGCGGCGGGTGAATGACGTCATCATCAAGCTCCTGTTCGGCTGCGCCAGCCCAAGCAGAGCAATAGCCACCCTTGGGTGTCCAGGAAAGCCACCCCGCCAAGCGACGGGGGGCCCGAGCTGATAGCGCCAGAGCTTCTTCCGATCGCAGTGGATCGGAGAAAAGCTCTAGCTCTTTGTTTAGGCGAGCATCTTTATTCGATCAGATAGCAAGATGATCGGATGATGCTCTAGTAAGCCGCGCCTTGCGTGTTGTTGGAACGCTGCGTCACCACGCCATTCTGCCCGGTGGAGATGTTCGGCGTGCTGCCCAAAACGCGTTGCCCGCCGCCGTTCGACGAGGTGACGCCGCTATCAAGCCTTGCCGAGATCGGCGGATCGCCGCCTGGCCTCTCGCCGGCACAGCCGGTGATGGCGAGACAAATTCCAAATGTAATCAAAGTTCTTTTCATGACTGGACCACTCCTTCGTCCTGTCGTGAAACGCTGGCAACGGACGCAAGGATGCAGCCTAGGCATTATGTTCACCAAGTAGTTCCGACCTGCTAAGGGGCGCCTCCTACGCCACTGCGAGCAAGCGGATCAGTCCGAGGCTCAACGCCGCCAGCAGCACCAGCGACAGCGTGACTACGGCTGTGACCCGGCCGCCCGCGCGGGCCAGCACCTTCAGGTCAGTCCCCAGCCCCAGCGCGGCCATAGCGACGATCGTCAGGATGTTGGCCATCAGCGCGATGGGCGACAGCGTCACAGGCGGGATCAGATCGGCGGAGCGCACCGCGGCCAAGGCCAGGAAGCCGATGATGAACCACGGGATCAGCTTATGCAGCTTCAGGCTGCCGCCCGCGGTGCCGGTGTCCCGCCTGGTCAGCAAGGTCAGCACCAGCACGACGGGGCCCAACATCAGTACACGCACGAGTTTGACCAGCGTGCCCATCTGCACCGCGACCGCGCCGACCGGTGCCGTGGCGGCAAGAACCTGTGGCACGGCATAAACCGTCAGTCCGGCCAGCACGCCGAATTGCAGGTTGCTCAGCGACAGCACCGGCGCCAGCAGCGGGAGGCCCAGCACCACCGCCACGCCGAGCACCGCCGTGAAGCCGATGGAAGCGGCGATATCGTCCCCGGTGGCGCCGATCACCGGCGCGACGGCGGCGATCGCGGAGTTGCCGCAGATCGAGTTGCCGCACGCCACCAGCATCGCCATCCGGTGCTGCAGGCCGAGCAGCCGTCCCAGAGCGTAGCTCGCCACGATGGCCAGGGTGACAATCGCGGCGATGCCCACCAGCAGCCCGCCCCCGGCGGCCATGACCGTCCGAGTGCTGATGGAGGCGCCGAGCAGCACGACGGCGACTTCCAGCAGCATCTTGGCGCTGAACTTCACGCCGGGCTGGAAGCGCGCACCCGGCGTCCAGGCGGTGCGCACGGCGGTGCCGACCAGGATCGCCAGCACCAGCGACTCGACCCAGTTGCGCCCCAGCAGCGCCGCCTCGCCGCGTTCTAACGCCATCGCCGCCAGCGTCACCACGCCGCAGAGAAGCAGGCCTGGAAACAGCCGGCCCAACCAGACGGCCGGGCTGAAAGGGCGGTCCAGAACGGCCTGGGTGTCGGGTGGGCGGATAGGCATCAGAGGCCTCGGTCGTACCAAAGCGAGAGTGAGCCGTTGAGAGCGACCCTACAATCCCAACGCGACCCGGACTCCGCCCTCAATCGGAATGCGCACGAGGAGCTGCTGTGTAGCGATGGCGTCCTCCCGCTTTCACTTGCTGGGGCTACCAATAGAAACCGTAGATAATTGGTGAAGCGCTAGTCCGCAGCGATGATCCGATGCAACGCGATGGCTTCCTGGAAGCTGCGCCAGTCGCGTTCGTTCTGGTCCGCGTAGGCCGCCGCGAATGCAGCGACAGCATCGTCGAACGCGTCGCCCTGGCCGAGGTAGCCGGCGATGGCAGTTGCGTCACCAGCCCTGGCGTGGGCGCGGGCCAGAGTCTGGCCGCACAGCGTGGCGTAGAACGGTAGCGCCTCCTGGATCAAGGCGCCGACATTGGCCAATCTCGAGTCCTTCAGCCGCCGGATATAGAAGTCGCGGCCGTCCAAAGGCTTCATTGTCCAACCCAGGAATACATCGGTCGCCGCCTGCATCATGCGTTGGCCGACCACCACCCGCTCGCCCTGGTTGCTATAGACCGACGCGCCGGCATACGGGGCGAGCACGGAATTCTGCGCCTGCTTGATTTGCAGCAGCAGCGGCGCACCGCCCGGCGACACCAGCAGCGCGATCGCGCAGAAAGTGCCCACGCTGCCGACGCCCACGACCTTGAACGCGACGTCTTGCAACTTGTAGCGCGCCAGCAGCACCCGGCGGTCCTCCTGCAGCGTTTCCGCGTAAGAGCGGAAAGCCCGGCGGGCCGGCAGCTCGTGCTCGTCCAGCCGTCGCATCAGCGGTGAGGCGGTCTTGATGCGCCATTTGCCTCCGGCCTGCTCGACCAGGCCGTACTGCGTGCCGCCGCTGTCCAGCACCTTTTGCAGCCGCTTTTCAACCTTGCTGCGAACCTTCCCAGGATCAATCCGGGCGATGGCGGCCGGCAGGTCCACGCGCGTGCTCCAGGCGTCCAGCGGGGACATGGGCGCTAGCTCGGCCATGTGCTCCCGGTAGCGGCGCACCGCTGAGGAGGCGAGCTTGCGGCAGGCGCGTTCCGGCATCGAGGCGACGCGGCCTGCCACGACGAGGCTGGCGGCGAGGCGCTTGACGTCCCACTCGAAGGGGGCCGGCAGGGTTTCGTCGAAATCGTTCACGTCGAACACCGGCAACCCTTCCGGCGTGGCGTAGGCGCCGAAGTTCGACAGGTGGCAGTCGCCGCAGGCTTGCACGCGCAGCCCGGAGGTGGGGGTGCGGCTGAGGTCTTCCGCCATGATGGCCGCGGCCCCGCGCAGGAAGGCGAACGGGTCGGCTCGCATGCGCGCATACCGCACCGGCAGCAGCGCATCGATACGGTCGTGGCCTTGGTCGATCAGGATCGAAACCGGATCCCGCCGGTTCGCTGCCGGCGACCACTCCGCATGGGCGCTGCGCGGCATGGAATGGCGGAGCCCGGGCGCGGGCGGCACGAGGGTAGGGGGCGTGCTCATGCTGCCATCGTTACAGTCACGCCGGCGCCGGCACCAGCAGCAGGTAGTGCCCGTCCGGATCGCGCATGAGTTGGGGCGAAGCCGCACCCGCCGCCTCCAGCACCAGCCTGGTGGCGGCGATGTCGTTCGGCTGCAACAGCGGCATCAGGCGCGGCGCCGGGTGCTGGTAGGCCAGCAGCTCGACATGTGGCTTGGCGTGCGCCGGCGCCAGCGCGATCACCTCGACTTTGGCATCATTCAGGCCGTCCAGCCGGTCCTGCTCGGCGCCGTGATTGAGCTGCCGTGCCGCGACCCGCAGCCCCAGCTCGTGGTAGAAAGCGATGCTGCGCTCCGCATCCCCCACCACGATCGCGGAGTGGTCGATGCCGCCGGAGTGGCGATCAGGAAATTGGATCAGTTCCAGCGGGTGCCCGTCCGGGTCGCGGAACTTGTAGGCAATGGCGCCGCCGGATTGCTCCGGCAGCTGCTGCGGCCCGCCGGTGCTGATCGCCGCAGCGCCGGACGCCGCCAAGCGTGCGTAGGCTTGCCCTATGTCTGGCACCGGCATCGCGAAATGCTGGAATAATCCGTCGCAGGCTGCTGCGCCCCTGGGATACGGCGCGCCTTTGACCTCGAAGCTTTGCAGAACGAGCGTTTGCTGGCCGCGGGACAGGGTTGTCTGCCTGATCCTCCCGGCACCGAGCAATCCGGCGATGTCCGTCGCCGAGTCATCGTGCCCGGCAAGGGTAAGCCCGAGTGCGTCCGCGTAGAAGCGCTCTGCTTCTGCCAAATCACTGACCGTCAATTGGATCTGAGCCAGCCGTGTGACCGTCATAGCCATGGCAACCCCCCGACGTTGGTATAGATCGCCATGAGCGTGTGGGCGCGCAGATAGTAAGGCCGCTGTCGGTTTACCGATTGCCTGATCGACATCCCACGCAGGCTGCCGGGGGCCGCCATGGTCCAGCATCGCATTGCCATCAAGCCCGGTGCGGGGCGGCGGCGCCGACGCCTTTCAGTTCCCACTCCGTCACCGTGCAGCGCCGATGGTGGCTGATAGCGTCCTCATCGGTCCACAACACCAATAGGGCACTGCCGGCTTGCTGCCGCTCATGGCGGCAAATGCATGTAGGGGTGCGACGATCCAAACGGGTCGGTGATGAACTGCTGCAGGCTGAAACTCCCGGTGCCGACCACGAGCAGGAGAAAGCCGCCTGCCAACGAGAAATTCTTCAGGAAATCCCAGAACAGGGTGCGCGCCTTGCTGTCGCCGCGGGCCCAAAAGTCGCCAGGCGTCCAGAACTGCTTCCATAGCAGCGCGGTCACGCCGCAATACCCGGCCATGATGAACGCCGCCAGCCGGTCCGCCGTCCCGGTGAGGATTCCGATCGGCATCAGGATTTCGACGCACAAGCCGGCCACGATCAGTGCCGTCGCAGGCGCCTCGCTGTGCACCATCTCCTTGGCCTGGGCCACGGCGCCATTGAAGTTCAAGATCTTATCCAGGGCGGAGAACGGAAAGAACAGCACCACCAGCAGGTAACGAACGGCGATCGCGGCCAGGACGTTCATGCGCTGAGCCGTTGCCGCAAATGCTCCGCCACCCGCAGCGCGTTGGCGATGATGGTCAATGTCGGGTTCACCGACCCGATCGACGGAAAGAAGCTCGCATCCGTCACGTACAGATTGTCCAACTCGTGCGCCTTGCAGTTCAGGTCGAGCACGGAGGTTGCTGGGTCGCTGCCGAACACGCAGGTTCCTGCCTGGTGTGCGGTGCCGCTGATCGGGATGCCTTTGCCAAGATAGAGCGAGCGTTCCAGCATGACGGGGTGCGCGCCCACATTGCTCATGTGGTGTTCCAGCTTTTTCCTCAGGCGGCGATGCGCTTCCATGTTATTCTCTGTAACATCAAGCATGACGCGGTCGCCGTCGTAGTAGATGCGGTTCTCCGGCTTAGGAAGATCCTCCGACGAGAGCCAAAAATCCATGGAGTGGCGGGCCATCTCGGCGAATGGCATCTCCGGCATCCATTCCAGCCAGGCGGGCAAGGACTCGCCACGGATCTGGTCGGCGTGGGAGGTAGCGCACATCTGGATCAGGCCGAGCGGATACTCCCAATCGTCGCTGCCGAAATAGTAGTCGCTTACGGCCAGCGTCTTCTGGAACACCGTCTCGTTCGGCCGGCGCAGCAGCGCCATCAGCACCGACTGGTTGTGGCGCATGTAGTTGCGGCCGACCTGGCCGGAACCGTTGGCCAATCCATTGGGGTGCGTGTCGCTCGCCGAACGCAGCAGCAGCAGGGCCGAGGACAGCGCGCCGCATGCCACCACGACGACGTCGGCGCTGTAGATGTCCTCCACCCCGCCCTGCGTGACGCAGACTCCGGTGACGGTGCGTCCCGCCGGGTCGGTCTGCAGGCGGCTGACATAGGCGTTCGTCA
>CAZZVB010000096.1:8261-16355 GCA_964657445.1 uncultured Burkholderiaceae bacterium
GCGGGCGGTTCCAGCGGGTCTTCGCCGCGCTGTCCGTGCACGGCGAACAGTTTCTCCGCCTCGGTATAGAATGGCTCGAAGTCGGCGTATTTCAGAGGCCATTCGGGGGAGATGCCGTCCTGGTGCTGGATCGCCTCAAAATCCCGCTCCCGCAACCGGAACAGGGCGGCGCCGTAAACCTTGGAATTGCCGCCGACATAGTAGTGCAGACCGGGGTGGAAGCTGCTCCCATCCTTGCCGTACCAGGTCTCCGCCGCCTGGTATTTCCCGTCCACGAAGACGGTCTGGGAGTCCCAATTGGCTTGGGAGCGGGGCAGGTAGTCGCCACGTTCGATCAGTAGGATCCGCTTGCCGGTCGGGGCGAGCCGATGCGCCAGCGACGCGCCGCCGGGTCCGCTGCCGATGACGATCAGGTCGTAGTGCATGGCGCTCCTGCTGCGTTGCAGAAAGGGAGCGCGCGGGTAGCCGGGAGGTTCCGGGAGCCGCTCTCGGTGGAAGAGGGTGCTCCCGGCGGCTTCAGTCGACCTTGGCGTTGTATTGTGAATATTCGCGCACCCGGTTGCGATACTTGCGCCAGGCGGAGGTGCCCTCATACCGGGCAAAGGGCGGCACCCTCTGGTGAACGGTGGCGACCAGCGTTTTGGGGGAGGCCTCGATGGTGGCCTGGGCCTGCTCCAGCCAGCCGGCCGGAAGCGCCGAGGTGGCGGTCAGACCGGCTGGGGCGGGCAGCCTGCCGGCGCGGATGGCGCGGCGGAGCGTGCGGACCGGCACGCCGAGGTGGTGGGCCGCTTGGGGCAGGCCCATGGTGGTGCTGTCGCTCATGATCGGTGATCCAGGTTAGTTTGCCGCCCTCTCAGCACCGTTCGGCGCCGCGGGCAAGGCTTTGCGTCACGCGGCCCGCCGCTGGGTCTCCGATGCCAGCAGGAACTCCAGATCCTCCGCGTCCAGGCCGGAGGCTTCGACTTCGGCGTCGAACGCCAGCCCGGCCAGTTCGGCCTTGCGTTCCTGCAATTGGATGATCCGCTCCTCCACGGTGTCGGCCGCAACGAGCTTGTAAACGAACACCGACTTAGTCTGGCCGATGCGGTGGGCGCGGTCGGAGGCTTGGTCCTCCACCGCCGGGTTCCACCATGGGTCGTAGTGGATGACTGTGTCGGCTGCCGTCAGGTTCAGGCCGCGTCCGCCGGCCTTGAGGCTGATGAGGAAGATCGGCACCTCCTGCGCCTGGAACGCGCGCACCGGCTCGGCACGGTCCCGCGTGTCGCCACGCAGTTCGACGAACTTGTGCCCGGCTTCCGTCAGGCGCGGCTTGATCAGGTCCAGCATCGAGGTGAACTGGCTGAAGATCAGGATGCGCCGGCCCTCCGGCAGCATGCCGCCGACCATCTCCATCAGCATGTCGAGCTTGGCGGAGGCGGCCTGGCTCTGCCCCGACGCAAGCTTCACCAGGCGCGGGTCGCAGCAAGCCTGGCGCAGCTTCAACAGCGCGTTCAGCACCACGAAGCGGCCCTGGCCCGGCCCAAGCTCCGCCAACTGATCGCGCACGCTGTCGTGCAGGGTGGCGCGGATGGTGTCATACAGCTCCCGCTGCTCCGGCCCGAAGGTGATGTGACGGATGATCGTCTCCTTCGGCGGGAGTTCGGTCGCGACCTCGGACTTGGTACGGCGCAGGATGAACGGCCGGATACGGCGGCTGAGCTGGCTGCGGCGCAGCGGGTCGCCTTCTTTCTCGATGGGGGATCGGAAGCGCTTGCCGAAGGACCGGCGGTCGCCGAGCAGGCCCGGTTGCAGGAAGGCGAATTGGGACCAAAGCTCGTCCAGGTTGTTCTCGATCGGCGTGCCGGACAGGCAGACCCGGTGGCGAGCCTCCAGCTGGCACACGGCGCGCGTGGCCTTGGCGTCTGGGCTTTTGATCGCCTGCGCCTCGTCGAGCACGATCATGTGCCAGGAAATCTCGCGCATCGGCTCGGCGTCGCGCGCCAGCACGGCGTAGGTGGTCAGCACCACCGCGACCCCGTCCAGCTTGGCGCGCCGGGCTTCGCGGCCCTGGCCGTGCAGCACGGCAACCTCCAAATGCGGGGCGAAGCGCGCCAGTTCGGCCTGCCAGTTGGCGACTAGGCTGGTCGGCATCACCACCAGCACGGGACGGTCCAGCCGGCCGGCGGAGAACTCGGCGCTGATATGTGCGATCGTCTGCGCCGTCTTGCCCAGGCCCATCTCGTCGGCCAGGAAGCCCCCAAGCCCGTGTTCGCGCAGGTGCTGCAGCCAGTTCAGGCCGAATTGCTGGTAGGGGCGCAAGGTCGCGGTGAAGCCGGCCGGAACAGGGACGTCCGCCATGGGTGGCAACTCGCGGAAACGCTCGACCGTTTCCGCCACCTCGGCGGCGTCCTGCCAACGCGTGGTCAGCAGCTCCTCGAGATCCAGCATGGCCGGCGCCTCGCCCGTGGGCAGCACCAGGGCGGAGTCGGACCGCGCGGCCGCGGCCTCCATCAAGTCGCCCACGACGGCCAGCAGGCGGCGCACGCGGTCCGCCGGCAGGCGCACTACGCGCCCATCCTCAAGGCTGGTGACCAGTTCGTCGCCGAGCGTGCGCATCGCCTCCGGACCGCGCTCCATCAGCCGGGTCAGGATTGGCAGTAGTGCGACGCGGACGCCGTCCACCTCGATGCCGAGGTCGAGCGAGAAGCTGCCTCGCTCGGCATCGCTGATACGGGCGTCGAAGCCGCCGATCGACTTGGCGACGCGGGGGCCGAAGCCGGTATCCACGGTGCAGAGCCAGCCCATGTCCTGCAGTTCGGGCACGCGTTGCATCAGGAAGCGGTGCCACTGCTCGGCAGCGTCGGCGCCGCGCAGCACGTGGACCCGGCGGCCCTTGCCCTGCGTGCCCTCGACGATGCGGAGTTGGACGAAGCCGAAATCGGTCAGGATCTGGGCGGCGGCTTCCTCGGCTGCCGGATCACGCTTGACGAACTCGGTGCCGGCCTTGCCGGTGACGCGCACGAACTGTACGCCGCTATCACCCTCGGCGATGCCATGTCCGCCTTTCGGCCCGGTGTAGTCGAAGTCGAGTGTGAGCGTGTCCAGCAGCGCCATCGTGCCAAGCTCGTCCGGGCCGTAGCGCTTGCTCAGCTTCAGGACGGGGCTCGCAGTCCGCTCGACGACGATCTGGTCGGTCTGCAGCGCGGGAAGGGCGATCGGCTCCCGCTTACGGCCCTTGGCCGGCTTGGACGGGGGAGCGGCGGCGGCGCGCATGCGCACCTGGCCGACCGCGCCAGTGCTGGCATCGACATACCAGTTGCCATCCTCGCCGATCAGCATGGCAGAGCGCGGCGGCAAGGGGGGCGGGACGCCGGCCTCGAAGCTGCGCGGCGGTCCGGGCACTAGTGTCTTGCGGCTCAGTGCCCATCGCGCCTGGCCGGATTCGAGCAGCGCGCCGATGACGTCATCCAACTGGTCCGGCGTGATTTCGGTGCGAGCGCCCCGCAGCAGGGCCGCCACCGCCTTCGCCTCCTCGGACGCATTGGCGTCGGCCTCGATCTTGTCCGGGGTCACGCCCTCGGTGCGCCCGGTTTTTTCATCCAGCAGAAGTGCCGTGACCGTGCAGGCGTTGGGCGGGCCGGCCGCCGCCAGTTCGAACAACAGCGTGCGCGGCGGCGCGGCGGCCGCAGCCAGGTCGAGGCCCGGCTTGGCATCAACACGGCGCAGCACCGGGAAGCGGTCGAGCGCCGCGAGCCCGGCGGCAGCGAGGTGCGCGCAGGCCGGCTGCCGGCAGGTGCAGCGCGTGCCGAAGCCAACCCGGCTGCCGCGGGGCGCCGGCGTCAGCGTCGCAGTCCGGCGTTGGGCGCCGTCGGCTACGCCCGCGGTGATCGAATCTCCGCTCAGCGCGACCTCAACCGCGCCCAGCAACACGAGACTGCGGCCACGGGTGAGTGTACGGGGTTCAAACAAGGCACGGAGGTCGTCCGCGGAATAAGGCGTCGGCATGCGGCTGTGAACTTTCGAACGTGCGTCCCGGTTCGCAAGCGCGGCCGGGTGGTCAGGAGCCGTTATGGGGCGTGGCAGTATAGCGCGCAGTTTTGCTGCGGTGCACCCATAATGAGCGGCGCAGCCTTATTCAGACGGCAATCAGGTGTGGAGATAGTCCAGCGGCAAAGCCGTGGTGGATTTGATCACCTCCATCGCAAAGGCGGCGCTCACGTCGTACAGCTCGATCTTGGCGATCAACCGTTTGTAAACAGCATCGTAAGCGTCGATGCTCGGCACGACGACGTGCAACAGGTAGTCCACCTGACCGGCCATGCGGTAGAAGCCAATCACCTCCGGCAGATCCATGACGCAGGCCGCGAACTCGTCCGCCCACTCCTTGCGGTGCTGATTGGTGCGGACGCTGACGAAGACGTTGACCGATACATTCACCTTTTTCGGGTCAAGTAGAGCGACTCGGCTGGCGATCACTCCGGCCTCCTCCAGCTTTTGCAAGCGCCGCCAACAAGGGGAGCTGGAGATACCCACTTTGTCCGCCAGTTCGGCGACAGGGATCGACGCGTCCCGCTGTACGCAGGCGAGGATTCGGCGATCGATGTCATCCATGCAATTTTGTTCCTATATCGGCGCGTCTTGCGGCATAGCATACCACTGCTCCGCGATTTGAGCTAAAATTTGCAATGAAATTGCAGCGGCCACCCGGCAGAATGCGCTCGTTCAATTCAGGAGGCCCGTATGCCCGTCTCGCTCACCGCCCACCCTCGCGAAGTCGGCGAAAGCTACAGTGAGCATTTTGTCGTGGCGATGAGCTTCTCCCTCGCCATGATCGCGGGCGGGCTAGCGTGTGCGGTCCACGCCGTGCTGCCGTTCCTGTTCACCCGCACCGGGTCGCAGACGATCCGGACGTTGCACAACCGCATGGTCGCAAACCGCGCCGCCCAATCGCACTGAACCGGCTTGCCGCTGCAGCGCAGCGTGCTACAGCGGGTTCATGGATGAACCAACCGATACCGGCGTGGGGATTGCCCTGCCCGAGCAACTGATCGACCTCGCAACCTTCCGTGCCTGCATGCGTCAGGTGCCGGGGGCTGTGACGGTGGTGACCACCATGCATGGCGGCACCAAAAGCGGACTGACGGCGACAGCCGTGTGCTCGGTCAGTGCCGAACCACCACAGATGCTGGTGTGCGTGAATCGGTCCAGCAGCGCGGAACGGGTTATCGCAGCGGCGGGCCGGTTCGGCGTCAGCTTCCTGGCGCATGACCAGAGGCCGGTGGCCGACGCGTTTTCCGCGTCGTTGGAGGACCGTTTCGCCAACGGCGAATGGGTGACGTTGGCGTCGGGCGTACCGATTCTGAAGGACGCTGCGGCGGCGTTCGACTGCACAGTGGTGCAGATGATCGCGGCGGGCACGCATACGATCTTTATCGGCGCGATCGTCGCGGCGGTGGCGCGCGAGGTTTCAAGCCTGATGTACAAGGCCGGTAGTTACGCGAAAGTCTAATGGCGAGGCTTCTGCCTTCGCCCTCTCCCGTGCGGAACGAGAGAGAGGGAGAAAGCAGAGCCGGATGCGTCAGGCGGCCTTGAAGGCACCTTCCATGGCGATGGTGGCGAGCGGTAGGCGGTCGCTGGGGCTTTCGCGGGCGGCCATTGCTTCCGGCAGCGTGGCCTTGTCGCCCTGGCGGCCGATGGCGATGGACTGCTCGACTCGGTAGCCCTCCGGGACGCCGAGTTCGGCAAACGCGCGGTCCATGTCGAAACCGACCATGCCGTGTGCCTGGTAGCCCAGCATCGTTGCCTGTAGCGCCAGGTAGGCCCAGGCAGCGCCTGCGTCATTCGAATGGCTATGGGACGGCACCGGCTTGTCCTTGCCCGGCGGCAGCATGGTGGAGCTGGAGACCAGGACCACGAGCGCGGATGCGGTCTTTGCCCAGCTCTGATTGAACTCGTTCAGGAAGCCCAGCAGCTTGTCGAAATGCGGCGTGCCGCGACGGCCGTAGATGAAGCGCCAGGGCTGTGAGTTGTAGGATGAAGGCGCCCACCGGGCTGCTTCGAGGATCGTCATCAGGTCGTGCTCGCTGATCTCTTCAGCGGTGAAGGCGCGGGGCGACCAGCGGTCGAGGAAGACCTTGTCGATCGGGTAGTCGGAGTGGCGGTGGTTGGCGTCGGTCATCGATTGCTCCTCGTTGGAACTTCGCCGGTTCTATCAGCAATCCCTAGGTGAGTCTCCCAGGCTAACTGCTTTGTGCACGGGGTGCGGATGACCACCACACCCACCTTGGTGTAGGGAGTAGGGTGTGAGCGATAAGAAGCCGCCCGTTATCCTGCTGGAAGACGACGCCATACTAAGAGAATTGATGGCTGACGGCCTGCAGCATGCCGGCTTCGCGGTCGTCTCCACCAGCACGGCGGCCCAGCTCCGGGCCGAACTCGAAACCGTGGCTGGCCGGGCGATCTTGGTGGCAGACCGCGCGGTGGAGGAGCAGAAGCCCAACGGCTTCCAGGTCGCGGCCGAATTGCTGGCACAGTATGACCAACTCCGCGTCATCTACATTTCCGGCACGCACATCGCGATCCGCCGTCGGGAACTTAGTGAGCGGGAGCGCGCCATGCTTAAACCCTTCGCGATGACGCAGCTGCTGACTGCGGTGCGAGACCTGGCGGACCAGCTTCACTGAGTATGCTTGAAGGCGGGGCAGAGGCTGTCGGCAAGCGGGCGGAACGCGTCCGCGGCGGGAATGGTCGCGACCAGGTCGTAGAAATCGTAAGGCCCCTTAGAAGCGGCCGGCGCCTTGACGCGGAAAAGGTAGGTGTCGTGCACCATGCGGCCGTCGGGCCGTAGCGAGCCGTGCCGGGTCAGCAGATCGTCCACCGGCAACTCGTGCAGTTTGGCGATGACTGTGGCGGTGTCGGTGGTCTTCGCGGCGGCAACGGCGCGCAAATAGGCCCGCACCACGGAGTAGTCGCCCGCCTGAATGTTGGATGGCATGCGGCCGCTGTTGCGCGCGGCGAACTTCTGCGACCACGCCCGGGTGCGGTCATCGAGGTCCCAGTAGAACGCCTCGTTCACGAGGACGCCCTGCGCGGTTTCGAGCCCGAGGGCCGCGATGTCCGGAACAGTCAGCACGAAGGAGGCGAGCACCTGCTTGCCACCGCCCACGCCGAACTCGCGCGCCTGCTTGATCGTGTTGATCAGGTCCGTTCCCGTGTTGCCCAACGCGATGACATCGGCGCCTGAGCTTTGCGCCTGCAGCAGGAAGGGCGAAAAGTCGCCGGAGAAGCCGAACGGGTGGCTGACCGCGCCGACCACCTCGCCGCCGGCTGCCTTAATCAGCGCGCTGCCATCGGTCTGCAAGGATTTACCGAACACGTAGTCGGCGGTGATGAAGAACCACTTGCTGCCGGGCTTGGCGAGTGGGCGGGTGATGCCGACGGCCTGGCCATACGTGTCCCACATCCACATGACGGAAGTGGCCGGCGCGCAATCCTCATTGGTCAGGCGGGCGGTGCCGCCCGAGAACAGGGCGATCTTGTTGTGCGCAGCGGTTTCATGCTGGACGGCGATTTGCACGGAGGCTTGGACGATATCGGCCACCGCATCCACGCCCTTATTGTCGAACCAGTCGCGCACGATGCCGATGGCGATGTCGGGCTTGTTCTGATGATCGGCCGACAGGATCTCGATTTTCATGCCAGCGCATTCCGCCGCGAGGCAGTCCTCCGCCGCCATCTGCGCCGCCAGCACCGCACCCGCGCCGGTCTGCGCCGATAGGGCGCCGTTCATGTCGGTCACGACACCGATGCGGACGGGGTGCCCGATCGGGTCGGCAGACTGAGCGTAGGCAGTGCCTACGCTCATGATTAGGATAGCGGTGATCAGCGAGCGCATTGGGGGTTTCTCCTTTTCTTCTTGTTGGCCTACCCCTCACCCTGCCCTCTCCTTTGGGGAGAGGGTGTAGAACGACGCGGCGGGAGCGGCTTTCTTCCCCTCTCCCGCCCTTGGCGTGAGAGGGCCGGGGTGAGGGCTAGCCTATTCTGCCGCCAGCAAGCTCGCCGGGTCTGCGCCGACCCGGCTGTTCTCGTCTCCGGCGACGGCCCGGGCGAGGGTGA
>CAZZVB010000097.1:0-16280 GCA_964657445.1 uncultured Burkholderiaceae bacterium
ACGCGCTCGAGGATCCGTTCAAGCTCTACGCCTGCCGCACGATCATGAACTGCACGAAGACCTGCCCGAAGGGTCTCAATCCCGCCAAGGCCATCGGCGAGATCAAGCAGATGCTGATCGAACGGGCAGGCTGAACGCAGGCGTGGCCAGCACTCTTCCCACGACCGGCTTCGATAGAGGGCCGGGTGGGAGCCTAGCGAGCGGCTGATCGATGGCGTTTACCGGAAACCTCGATGGAAGCCGTGGCAGAGCGGCGGCATGGCGCGACTCGCTGCTGGTGGACCATGCCGTCTTCCGCGTGCTGTGGGACAATCTGTCCGAGGTCGTGCCGGGTAAAATATACCGCTCCAATCACCCGACCCCTGCCCGCTTGGCGGCGGCGAAGCGGCGCTACGGTCTTCGAACCCTGATCAACCTGCGCGGCCATCGCCAATGCGGGTCGGACGCGCTGTCCCGGCAGGCCTCCGCCGATCTAGGTTTGATCCACATCGACATGGCGTTCGAAAGCCGGGGTGCGCCGCACCGGGATCGCATCCTGCGGTTCCACGACATCTATCGCACACTGCAAGCCCCGGCGCTGATGCACTGCAAGTCAGGGGCGGACCGGGCCGGCCTCGCCTCGGGGCTGGTGATCCTGTTCGAGGGCGGCACCAGCCAGGCGGCACTCACCCAGCTCTCCTGGCGGTTCGGCCATTTCAATCGTTCGCGCACCGGCGTCTTGGATGCGTTCTTCGTTCGCTATGCCACCGAGGCGGAGGGGCGAATTCCCTTCCTCGATTGGGTGGAGCGTGAGTACGACGAGGTCGCATTGCGACGCGATTTCGTGGCCGGCGGGCTGTCCTCGTTCATGGTGGACCGGGTCCTGCAGCGCGAGTAGCGGCTGGCCGATCGGTGGGCGGACCGTTAGGTTGCGCTATGCCCGTCTGTGCTGTCTGCGGCGCCGCTGCGCCTGCCCCGTTCCGTACCCCGGCGGCCGAGGGCTCGCCCGATCTTGACGGCCGGCCTGGCGAGCCGATCCGCTCAACCTTGCTCCGGTGGGTGCTGCGCTGCCGCCAATGCGGCGCCTGTGCGCCCGATTTGGCCAGCCTGCCATCCCAAGCATCCACCATCGTGCAACAGGAGAGTTATCGCGGTCTGCGTTCGCCATTCCTGCGCTGGGCGGCGCTGGTCGCCGGAACGCCGGACGAAGCCGAAGCGCTGCTGCAAGCGGCGTGGGAAGCAGAGGATGATGGGCGCGACGGCTCTGACCTGCGCCGCCGGGCCGCCGCCGTCTGGCCGCGAACCGCGGATGGCGAGGGAATGCTGCGGCTGGCCGATGTCCAGCGGCGGGCGGGCCTGTTGGCGGAGGCGCAAGCAACGCTCGACCAGGCACTGCCGGCGCGCGATGACGCGATCGCCAGGATCGCGGCCTTCGAACGATCCCGCGCCATCGCAGGTGACACCGGGCGCCATTTGCTCAGCAGCGCGCTTCGTCCGCCCGCCCGGACGCCGCACGTCATGCATGGCAAACACGCGCAAACCGGTTTTTGGTCCCGTCTGATCGGAGGATCGAAGTCATGACTTTCGACGACGCGATCACCGCTTTGGCAGAGGCCAAGGACATTCCGGCCGAGGCGATGCACTGGTTGCTGGAGCATTGGGACGACAATGCCAAGCCCTGCCGCGAGCTGTTGCACAGATGCGCGTTCGGTGAAGACATTTCGGAGCGGACGCAACGCGCGATCTATTTCCTCGTCCTGGTCATGGCCGAGGTGCGCGACCAGGCGAGCTTCCCCGATCTGTGCCATTTGCTCACCGACGCGGAAACGGCCGAACTGATCTTCGGCGAGGATATTGGCGCGATTGGCCCAGGTGCCTTGATCAGCACGTTCAACGGGCAGGCCAACTTGTTGCACGAGCTGATCGAGGATGATCTCGATGAGGAGTTCCGCGCTCATTTGTTCATGGTGCTCGCCTATCTGGCGCGCACCGATCAACTCAAGGAAGCCGAGGTTTACAGCTATCTTGCGACGGTGCTGCAGCGCCTGGACGGTCCCGAGCCGCTCGTCGCGCTTGGATGGATCAATGCCGTGTCCGGCATGGGGTTCGCGGGCCTGGCTTCACAGGCGGAGGCCTTGTTCAAGGACGGGTTGATAGACCCCGATGTGGCCACGCTGGAGGACTTCTGGAGCGATCTGCGGGAAAGCCAGGCCGACCCTAAGGCAATGTCAGCCGTGCCTTGGATCGGTGTTGGCCCGATCATCAGCGCCGTCGATTTCTTGGCGATGGACCCGGAACTCGACATGGATGACGGCCTCGTCGCCGAGCAGCCGATCCGCAACCCGCTCCGCAGCGTTGGCCGAAACGATCCCTGTCCGTGCGGCAGCGGGAAGAAATACAAGAAGTGCTGCCTGAACGCCGCTTGACGTTGCTGGCACTCCCCTCCGCCGACGTCAGGCGCGGGCGGCGACCATGCGTTGGGACAGCGGTTCGCCGCCGAACAGGTGGACGTGGAAGTGCGGCACTTCCTGCCCGCCATCCGCCCCCATGTTGGCGAGCGCGCGGTAGCCCGGCTCTTCCAGCCCCAACTGCCGCGCGACCAGGCCGACAGCCCTGAAGAAGCCCAGCACTTCGGCGTCCGAAGCGTCGCGGGTGAAATCGGCCAGCGAGACGTAGCGCCCCCGCGGAATGACCAGCACATGCACCGGCGCTTGCGGCGCGATGTCGTGGAACGCCACCGCATAGTCGTCCTCATAGACCCGGCGGGACGGGATCTCCCCGCGCAAAAGGCGGGCGAAGATGTTGCTGTCGTCGTAGGGTCCCAGCCCGCTCACCGGCATCGTCGCTGCTCCAACTCGGGTTAGGGTATTTTCCGCGTGCGGCTGCCATCGAGCAGTTGCAACGAGCGGGCGGCTTTCTCGGCGACGCCAGAAACCCCCTCGCGCCGTTCGAGTTCGGCCCAGACCGTGTCGGGCGAAACGCCTGTAGCCACCCAAAGCACCAGCAGGTGGTACAGCACGTCGGCACTTTCGGCGACGATCGCCTGCGTGTTGCCAGCCACGGCTTCGATCAGGCACTCGACCGCTTCCTCGCCAAACTTCTGGGCGACTTTCGACGTCCCGCGGGAGAGCAGGCGAGCCGAGTGGCTGATGGCCGGGTCCGCGGTGCGGCGCTGCATGATGACGGACCAAAGCCGGTCCAGCACGACCGCTGCGGAGTCGCTGTTGGCTGCGACCGGCTGCAACTGGACGGCGCCGGCGGCTGACTTCATGGCCTTCTTGCCGTCGGGCCGGAGTTTCTCGTCTTTCTTTGCCATGTCAGTCTTTACGCCCCGACTCCAAATCGCCCGGCCTCTGACGCTATGGTCCTGGGCTGCCGCACGGGCAAGCCTGCATCCGCCAGGGCTTGCTTCACCTGAGGGATGGTGAAGGTACCGAAATGGAAAATCGACGCCGCGAGCAGGCCGGTCGCGCCCGCCTCGGCGCCTTCGACGAAATGCTGCAGCGTTCCTACGCCACCGGAGGCGACCACCGGGACCCGCACCGCGCCGCAGACCGCCCGCAGCAGATCACAGTCAAACCCCTTGCCCGTGCCATCGCGGTCCATGCTGGTCAGCAGGATTTCGCCAGCGCCGAGGCTCGCGGCCTGCTTGCACCACTCGACCGCATCTAGCCCGGCTGCCTTGCGCCCGCCATGGGTAAACACCTCCCAGCGTCCCGGGCCGGTCTGCCGGGCATCCACCGCGACCACCACGCACTGGCTGCCAAACTTGGCGGCCGCCTCGGCGATCAGTTCCGGACGGGCGATCGGCGCCGAGTTCATGCTGCATTTATCGGCGCCTGCCAGCAGCAGCTTGCGCATGTCCTGCACCGAGCGCACGCCGCCGCCCACGGTGAGCGGCAGGAACACCTTCGACGCGGTCCGGCTCACCACATCATAGATCGTATCGCGGTTCTCGTGGCTGGCGGTGATATCGAGGAAGGTCAGTTCGTCCGCGCCGGCCGCATCGTAGAGCGCAGCCTGTTCCACGGGATCTCCCGCGTCCCGCAAAGCGACGAAGTTCACGCCCTTCACGACGCGCCCGTCCTTGACGTCGAGGCAGGGGATGACGCGCAGCTTCAGCATGCCCGGTTTTGGGCATGATGGAACCGGTTGTGCAAGCACGCAGGCTAAGCGCCGTGTGAAATCGCCTTGTCCGGCAGCAGAACCTCACCAGCGACAAAGCGCTGCCGGCCTTCAGGACCATCCAGCAGCAGCGAACCATCATCGCTCAGGCCTGCGAACCGGCCCGCCAAGACGCGTTCATTCAGACGGACCTTCAGCTCCGACCCGACCGGGGGGCCAAAACGTGCCCAGTCGGCAAGCACGTGGGCAAATCCCAATTTCCGCCAGTCAGACCAGCCGACCTCGGCGCGGCGCAGCAGAGCGTCGAGCAGCGACTCGGGCCCGGCATCGCAGCCCTGCTCGCTCAGGCTGGTGACAGGATAGGGCATATCTGCGGGTGCACTGCGCAGATTGGCGCCGACTCCGGCGAGGATAGCGCCATCGTCCAGCCGCTCGAGCAGGATGCCTGCGAGCTTTGCGCCACCGCGCAGCACGTCGTTCGGCCATTTCAGCGCGGTCCCGGGCCCGGCGAGCTCATCAACCGCCTGCGCCAGTGCGACAGCGATCACGAAGCCGATTTCGGGCGATCGTCTGGCGCCGCACTCGGGCCGCAGGATCAGGGTCGTGTGAAGGTTGCCTGGCGGACTGATCCAGCTCCGGCCGGACCGCCCTCGGCCGGTGCGCTGCGACTCGGCCAGAACGACGGTGCCGTGTGGTGCGCCGTGCTCTACCAGGTTACGCGCCGCGTCCATGGTGGAGCCGATTTCGCCGAAACGCCGGATCGTCCAGCTCAGGGTGGCGACTCGCATGCCGCGCAGACGCCGTCGGCTTCGACGGTGGCGGCGTGGATGGCAAACCCGTTGGGCTTCGCCGCACTGCGCAGCGCCGCGCCGATCGCCGGGTCGTTCAACTCCTCAACCTTGCCGCAACGGCTGCAAATGAGGAACTGGGCGGTGTGATGGTGGTCGTCGTGCTGATCGGCTTCCAAGCCATGGACGCAGCCCACGAACGCCGAAAGCCGTTCGACCTTATGGATCAGCCCTTGATCAAGCAGGAAATCCAACGCGCGATAGATCGTAGGCGGAGCGGCCCCCGGATGATCCGGCCGCAACCGTTCGAGCAATTCGTAAGCGCCGGCTGGCTTGGCGGAGTCGAGCACCAGCCCGAGAACATGACGTCTAAGGTCTGTCAGCCGGACGCCCCGCCGGGCACAGATCGCGTCCGCCTGGAGCAGATGGGCCGCGGTCGGCGGTGAGTAGATCGAATGATCCGCTGCTGAGTCCATTGATGCTATTTTATAACACGCACAACGGATCGCTCAATGGATCATACGAAGGGCTTAGCCCATGGGACGCTCGCGTCATCCCTGCGGCTGACAGCCCTTATAGTCTTTGCACCAACCAAATCGTTTGGGCTTCGATCCTCTAGCGCCGGGGACGGAAATCGTTCACCCCGGCACGGCGGCACGACCCATGCGACCGAGCCTCGATCTCCTTTCGTCAACTCACTCGTGGGGCAAGGCGTCACAAGGCCCGCATGCCCGAACGTTGAAGGACACCGTTGCTGCTTTGCTGCTACGGACCCGGCAAGCCGGAGAACGGTTATCGTTGCGCGTCCAGATCGGGCTGGGCACCGGGGCGCTCTGCGTCATCCTGGTCGCACTCGTGTCGGCTGGCGCAGCCTGGTTCGGCACAGCCGAGGCATCCCGGGCTGCGGGCGCGCGCGTGACACAGATCGCAAGTGAGCTGAGTCATCGGCTCGACACCAGCATGGGTCAGCGTTACAGCGAGGTGGGCATCCTATCGCAGTTAGCGCCCTTGCAGCCGTATTGGACCGCCAATCCCGCAGTTCTGCGCGGCACATTGGAGCAGCTGCAGTCGAGCTATCCCAATTACGCGTGGATCGGATTTGCCGGCACGGATGGGATCGTGCGCGCAGCGACGGGCGGCTTGCTAGAGGGTCAAAGCGTGGCGCAACGGCCCTGGTTCAGCCATGGTCTGAGCGGCCCCACCGTCTCCGACCTGCATGAAGCACTGCTGCTGAACAAGCTCCTGGGCGCGTCCAGCGAGCCGCGGCGGTTCTTGGATATCGCCTTTCCGGTCAAGGATCGCGATGGTCAAGTGATCGGAGTGCTCGGGGCCCATTTATACTCGACTTGGGTGAACGAATTACGCGACCGCTTTTCGGAATTGCTTAACAGCAGCGGCGCGTCGCTGCGCGAAAAAACCGAAGTGCGGGTGCTTTCGGCCGATGGGCGGGAGATCGTCGGCCCCGAGCCGGGGACGCAGGTGCTGAGCGGTGCAGCACTCGACCAGGTCGCGCAAGACGGCACGGCGCTGCGAACCGCCATGGATAACGACGTTCACTACCTAGAGGGGTTTGCGCAGACCCGGGGCGAGCGCGGCTTCCCAGGGTTCGGCTGGATCGTGAGCGCCCGCCAACCGACCGCGACGGCTTGGGCAACCGTGCGGGCTATGATGCTCGCCATCCTGGCCACCGGCGCGATTGCAGCAGCGGTCGGCGTCGTGCTGTCCTACGCACTGGCAGCCCGGATCGCGTCTCCCATCCGGCACCTCTGCGAAGAGGCTGAGCGCATCGGGCGTTCACCCGCCGGCGCCAAGCTGAAGCGTGCCGGCGGCTGCGAAGAAGTCGCCACGCTGTCGCACTCCCTGCGTTCCTTGATACGCAGGCTCGGGACGGCCGAGCGGCAGTTGGTGGACGCAGCCGAGCGCGCCTCCATGGCGTCTGCTGACATCGAGAAGCAGATGGAGACGCTGCGGCGCCTTGCCGCCTCGGACCCGATGACAGGATTGCTCAACCGGCGCGGCTTTCTGGAGGCGGTCCACCGGGACCACGTCGCACCGCCAGCACAACGCCTCTCTGGCGTGCTGATCATCGACATCGACCACTTCAAGCGCGTCAACGACCGCTATGGCCACGCCGTCGGGGACGCCGTGATCCGTAGCGTCGCCGAGACGGTGCGTGCGACAGCCCGCCAGCGCGACATCACCGCGAGGTTCGGCGGCGAGGAATTCGTGATCTTGACGCAGGATGCCTCTCCGGCCGCGCTCATGGCCTTGGCCGAGCGCATCCGGATCAGTGTGCAACATTCGCGTTCCATCGATGGCAAACAGATCAGCGTCAGTGTCAGCATCGGCGGCGCCATCGCCGGGGCAGTGGACGATGACGTGCAGGATACGATCGACCGGGCCGACATCGCGCTCTACGCAGCCAAGGAGGCCGGGCGCAATTGCGTCCGCATCAACAGCGACACGGGCTTGCTGACGCTCATGGCTGCCTGAAGCGCCTCGACACCAGATACCGGTTGTTATAGCATAACGCTCGACGGGGTTCTCCCTGCGAGGGTCAATGCGGATCATCAACGCCGGGCTACTGCTGACTGCGGCACTCACCGTGGCTTCGATGTCCCGTCCGGCGTTGGCGCAGACGGCGGGGCTCAGCATCGTCGCGGCCGAGAACGTCTATGGCGACATCGCCCGTCAGCTCGCCCCCCCGGACGCCCGGATCACGAGCATCCTGAGCAATCCGGACGAGGATCCTCATCTTTTTGAGGCGAGCCCTTCTGTCGCTCGCAGCCTGTCGGCGGCCTCATTGGTGATCTTCAACGGAGGCGGCTACGATCCGTGGATGCAGACGCTGCTCGCCGCTGCGGGCTCGGCGCACCGGCGCGTCATCGTCGCGGCGGACGTATTGCACAGCCCGGCGGGCGGCAACCCGCATCTTTGGTACGATCCCCAGGCAATGCTGGCCTTCGCGCACCGGCTCTCGGACCTGCTCGCTGCTGCCGACCCGTCGCATAAAGCCGAATACGGCGTCCGGCTGCAGAGGTTCGACGACGCGTTCGCGCCATTGCTGAACAGGGTCGCAGCGATGCGGGCGAAATACGCCGGGATCCCCGTCACGGCGACCGAGCCCGTGTTCGGCTACATGGCCTCGGCGCTGGGACTCGTCATGCGAAACGAGCCGTTCCAGCTTGCCGTGATGAACAACACCGAACCGGCCGTCTCCGACGTGATCGCGTTCGATAAGGATCTGCGCGAACACCGGGTGAGGGTATTGATCTATAATAGCCAAGCAACGGATACGGCGGCCAAGCGCCTGCTGGGCCTCGCCCACGACGCGAAGGTGCCGGTGGTCGGCGTGACCGAAACCGAACCCGGCGGGCAGACATACGTGGCATGGATGCTCGGGCAACTCGACTCGTTGGACAAAGCGCTTAGCGCTGCTCCGTGAACGTCATTGCCTTCCGGGGCGCGACGCTGGCGGTCGGCGGCCGGGCCGTGCTGCGCGACGCCAGCTTCGAAGTCGGTGCGGGAGAGTTCATCGGCGTGCTCGGCCCCAACGGCGCCGGTAAGACGACGCTCATGCGGGCGATCCTTGGCTTGCTCGTGCCGATATCGGGCACGATCGAGGTGTTGTCGGCTACGCCGCGCCGAGGTCATGCAGGAATCGGCTACATGCCCCAGGTGCGAAGCCTGCCGGCCCAACGGCTGAGCGGCTTCGACTCGGTGGCCGCCGTGCTCGGGGGGCAGCGATGGGGGTTGCCGCTGGTGGGCCGGGCCGCGCGCGCGGAGGTCGGCCGGGTGCTGGCGCTTGTCGGCGCCACGGACCTCGCGGCACGGCCGCTGGCGGAGTTGTCGGGCGGGGAACGTCAGCGCTTGATGTTCGCCCAGGCCTTGCTGGGCCGCCCTGCCCTGCTGCTGCTGGATGAGCCGTTGATCAGCCTCGATCCGAAGCATCAGGGCGGCATTGTGGATCTGGTGAAATCGGTCCAGCGCGAACTCGGCGTCACCGTGCTGTTCAGCGCGCATGACCTGAATCCGCTGCTCGGCGCGCTGGACCGCGTGCTGTATCTCGGCGGCGGCCAGGTGGCACTGGGCCCTGTGACAGAGGTCATCACACCGCCGGTGCTGTCACGCTTGTACGGCGCACCGATGGACGTAATCCAGGCTGGCCGCCGCCTGTTCGTCGTGGCCGGGCAGTCCGATGCTTGACTACGACTTCATGCGCACCGCCTTCGCAGCCGCAGCGGTCGTGGCAGCGGTCGCGGCGCTGGCCGGCTCGTTCCTGGTGCTGCGCGGCCAAACCTTCGCCGGGCACGCGCTGTCCCATGTCGGGTTCACCGGGGCGACGGGCGCCGTGCTGATCGGGGTGTCACCGCTGTGGGGCCTCGTGCTGGTCACGGTTGCGGGCGGGGTCGGCATGGGCTTGCTCGGCGACCGGTTGCAACATCGCGACGTGGCGATCGGCGTGGTCCTCGCCAGCTCACTCGGGCTTGGGCTGCTGTTCCTGCATTTTTTCACCGCCTTTGCGAGCCAGGCGACTGCCCTGTTGTTCGGCAACGTGCTGGGTGTGGACACCCAAACTTTGGGTTTGCTGGCGGCCATGAGCGCGGTGTGTGTCGGCGGCCTTGCCATCATCGCACGCCCGCTGCTGTTCGCGTCGATCCAGCCGGAGCTGGCGGAGGCGCGTGGCGTGCCGATGCAATTCGTTGCGGTCGCGTTCCTGGCCCTGGTAGGGCTTGCCACCGCCGAGTGCACGCAGGTGGTGGGCGTGCTGCTGGTGTTCACCCTGATGGTCGGGCCTGCCGCCGCCGCACAGCAGCTCACCAGCCGGTTTGCCCGCTCGGTCGCCATCGCCGTGCTGCTCGCTGTCGCAGAGGCGTGGGCCGGCATCGCACTGGCGTTCTATACGGACTGGCCCAGCAGCTTTTGGATTACGGCCCTGAGTTCGGGGATTTATGTGGGCGCCTGCCTGTATCGCCGCCGAGCAAGAGAGGCGCTGCCCGGATGACACAGCGCTCGAACACAGACAGGTCGCCCCAGGGATCGGCGGCGTGTTCCGCCAGCAGGAACCCACCGCTGGCTTCAATGCCGCAGGCGATCATCAGGTTCTCGAACAAGCCGAAATCCTCGATCTCAAGCCCGGCGGCATCACGCTGGCGGCTGCTGCCGGGTAGGGCGCGAACGCGGTCTGCGTAGTCGCCCGCCACGTTGGCGTAGCCGAACACCACCCGGCCGAGAGCGCGTCCGAACCCTACCTCATAGACAGTGCCTGGATCGGCGCCGGGACCACGAAACGGCGTCAGATTTGCGATGATCGCATCGCACCCGGCGATGTGTGCCTCGTTCCGCCGGGAGATGGCATGTGGGCCGGGTAGGCCTGGTTCGGGCGCTTCGCCATCCAGGGCATCGAGCGGAGTGACGGCAGTCAACCCGTTCGCGGCGCAGATCGTCCGCATCGCTGCGAAACGCTGGGCAGGGTCGGGCAAGAACACGTCCGGCCCTGCCAGATAGACGGTGCGTCCGCGCTGCTGCACGGTCAGGCGGCCGCTGCCTCCGGCAGGTTGCGGACAGCCTCCTCGACCCGGTCGATTTCGCGGTCCACCCGCCCGGCCTCGGCGAAAGCGTCTAGGGACTCGAGATCGGCGAGGCCGAGCGCTTTCAGCATCGATTCGAGGGCGGAAAAGCCGTAATTGCCCGCGACACCGAACATCGCGTGGGTCACTCGCTTGACCGCCAGGCGGTCCCGCAGCCGCAGCGCCGTTTCGAGCGACGGCACCATGTCGCGCAGTTGACGCAGTGAATCCGCAAACAAAGCGTCGCAAACCTCCGACGACAGACCGGACCGCAATGATGCCGTGCGCGCGAGGTCCACCGCCGCCTCGGTACGAACGTCCTCGTGCACCAGACGCTGCCCAGGGTGGACCGCGGCCATCCGACGCCCGAACCAGACGTACCGCGCCAGCACGGACAGCAATGCCGTTCGTTCCACCGGCTTCGGCACGAGGTCATTCATGCCGGCCGCGAGATAATCCGCGCGGTTCATCGGCGAGACGTTGGCCGTCAATGCGATCAGCGGCAGGTTAAGCGCCTGACCCGGCATCGCCCTGATCCGTCGCGCGGTCTCTAGCCCATCGATACCGGGCATGAAGATATCGAGGAAAACGAGGTCGTAAGCCCGCGACGCGACCATCGCCAGCGCTTCGAGGCCGGAACTGGCGACATCGACCATGTGCCCTTCGCGACGGAGCACGGTCGCCACGATCATCTGGTTCGCCGGCACGTCCTCCACCAGCAGGATACGGGTCCGCGGCAGCCACTCCGGGCCGCTCGTGTTTGTAACCTTGGGCGCTGGCTGGGCGGGGACATCCATCACATCCGCCGGCAGGGTCAGCCAAAACTCCTTGCAGCCATCCCCGACGCTGTCGCAGCCAATCTGTCCGCCGAGCAGGTTTGCCAGCAACTGGCAGATCGCCAGCCCAAGGCCTGTGCCGCTGCTGCCCTGCTTTTCCAGCTGAGAAAACGGCCGGAACAGGCGTGCACGATCGAGGTCGGGGATTTCCGGCCCGCAATCCCTCACCGCGAAGCGAAGCACCGGCGCCCCATCCAGCGTGGCGAAGCCGACACCGATTGTGGCGGGGCCGGGTTCGGCAAACTTTGCAGCGTTGTTCACCAGGTTCATCATCGCCTGGCGCAGGCGGCCCGCATCGGTCATCAGCCGTTCGGGGATGCCAGGGGCGATGTTGACGGAAAGCTCGACCCCGCGTTCCGACGCCTGTTGCCGGAACAGGTCGGCCACGCCCTCCATCAGCGGGCGCAGCGCGAACGGCGCCGGGCGCAGTTGCAAGCGCCCGACCTGAAGCCGCGACAGGTCGAGGATGTCGTTCAGCAAGCCCATCAGCGCCTCCCCGGCCATCAGCCCGGTTTCCACGAGCTGGCGCTGAGCCGAGGACAGGCTGGCGCTGTCGAGCAAGCTCAGCGAGTTGATCGCGACGTTCAACGGCGTGCGGATCTCGTGGCTGACGATCGCCACGAAGCGCGACTTCTCCTGGGCCGCGATCTCCGCCAGTTCCCGTGCGCGGCTCTGTGCGTCCTCCGATTGCTTGCGGGCCGTGATGTCACTGCAGAGCGTCACCCAGCCGCCATCCGGCAAGCGGGTGGAGCGATGTTCGACGACGGACCCGTTCGGCCGGTTGCGGACGCGCAGCTTCGGCCAAGAGACGCTGCGCATGAGGGCCAACTCACGCTGCATTTCGGCTTCTGGATCGAGCGTGCCGAACTCGCCGGCCTGCAGATGCAGCCGCAACACCTCTTCCAGGCCCAGATCGACCCGTAGCGCGCTTTGCGGCACTCCCGTCAGGTCGGCGTACTGCCGGTTCCACTCCACAAGCTGTTCGGATCCGTTGAACATCGACAGACCATCCGACATACCTGCCAGCGTCATGCCGAGCTGCAGGCTTTTCTCGTCCGCACGCTCCCGCGCGCGGGCGAGCTGCAGGTTCGCCGCCTCCAGGGTGGCGCGATCGCGCGCGAGCCTTTGCTCCCGGGCCGCGGCAGCGGAGATCATGGAGCCGACGGCGATTGCCAGGATGAGCACCAGGAAGGTCACCACCGTCGCGCCGATCAGCGCCTCGCGCCGGCGGATTTCGGAGCCGGCGAGGGCCGCGGCCCGGTCCAGCCCGACCACGAGGGTCATCTCGGCATTGGGGATCGGCCGCCAGGCATGGATGCGCTGGTCGCGATCCGGCCCGGACATACCGGTCCAACTGGTGACGCCGTCCTGGAACATGGCATGGAACAGCGGCGTGTTGCTGATGTCGTTGCCCGGATCCTTGGCGCCGTGGAGGGAAATCGCGCGAACCAGGCCATCGCGGCCGACCAGCATGACCATCCCGCGCGGCCCCAGATCGGTCTGCGACATGTCACGCATCAGGGCATTCAGGTCGTAACTGGCGACCACCACGCCGCCGAACATGCCGTGCGGGCCATTGAGGCGGCGGGAGATATTGAGCACCCAAGCCCCGTTGAGTTGGAACGGCCCGGTTATCATCGGGCCGAAGCTGTCGCCGGCCCGGTGCATGGCGAAATACCGCCGGCCGGACATGTCGGTGTCCAGCAGTTCGCGCTGCGTGCCGCCCACCACGCGCCCGCGGGAATCGAGGATCACCAACTGCGCCACAAGATCGGACAGCGACCCGGCCCGGCGTTGCAGGCTGGCGATGTCGAATGCTGCCGGATTACGCTCCCATTCAAGTTTCAGGATGCGCAGCGTTTCATCGATCGACAGGATCTGGCGGTAGATCTGTTCCTCGAACAACAGCGCCATATTGCCGGCGCGCGCTTGCGTCTGGCGCATCTGCTGATCCTGGTCCACGTCCGTGCCGACCAGCACCGCGACCCAGGCGACAAGGGCCAGCAAGACGGCAAGGCCCGCTATTGCGACCCTCATGGCGCCAAGCTTGACCTGTCCGGTGCGTGTGGAGCGTGCCAAATCAATCCCTTCGGCCAAAACTATCGCCGTTTCCGTACCGAAGGCCATAAATTTTCAATTGGCTCCGCGGGTTGCTCCCACAGACCTCGGGTGCGATTGTCGCGCGCCCCGCCGCGGGGCCTGCGCAGCTTTCCCAAGGATACAGAATGCCCAAGATCAAGGTGAAGACGCCCGTCGTTGAGATGGACGGTGATGAGATGACCCGAATCATCTGGGGCTTCATCAAGGACAAGCTGATCCTTCCTTACCTCGATGTCGATCTGCGCTATTACGACCTGGGCATGGAATACCGCGACAAGACCGACGACCAGGTGACCGTTGATGCCGCGAATGCCACCAAGCAGTTCGGGGTGGGCGTTAAATGCGCCACCATCACGCCGGACGAGGCCCGCGTCGAAGAGTTCAAGCTGAAGAAGATGTGGCGCAGCCCGAACGGCACGATCCGCAACATCCTGGACGGCACCATCTTCCGCGAGCCGATCATCTGCAGCAACGTGCCGCGCCTCGTGCCGCATTGGTCGCAACCGATCGTTATTGGCCGCCACGCCTACGGCGACATCTATCGCGCGACCGAAACCAAGATCCCCGGCCCCGGCAAGGTGACGATGGTGTACCATCCGGAGGGCGGCCAGCCGGTCGAGATGGACATCTTCGACTTCAAGGGCCCCGGCGTGGCCATGGGCATGCACAACACCAACAAGTCGATCGAGGGCTTTGCCAGGGCCTCGTTCAACTACGGCCTGGCGCGCAACTACCCCGTGTACTTGTCCACCAAGAACACCATCCTCAAGGCGTACGACGGCACGTTCAAAGACATCTTTCAGGCGATCTTCGAGTCCGAGTTCAAGGCCGAGTTCGACAAGCGCAAGCTGACCTACGAGCACCGGCTGATCGACGACATGGTCGCGTCAGCCCTGAAGTGGAACGGCGGCTATGTCTGGGCGTGCAAGAACTACGACGGCGACGTGCAGAGCGACATCGTCGCGCAGGGCTTCGGCAGCCTCGGCCTGATGACCAGCGTGCTGATGAGCCCGGACGGCAAGACGGTCGAAAGCGAGGCCGCGCACGGCACCGTCACGCGCCACTATCGTGAACACCAGAAGGGCCGTGAGACCAGCACCAACCCGATTGCTTCGATCTTCGCGTGGACCCGCGGCCTGGCCTATCGCGGCCGTTTCGACGAGACGCCAGAGGTCACGAAGTTTGCGGACACGCTGGAGCGGGTCTGCGTCGAAACGGTCGAGAGCGGATCGATGACGAAGGACCTGGCCCTGCTGATCGGTCCGAAGCAGCCTTACCTGAACACGCAGGATTTCCTTTCCAAGATCGACGACAACCTGCAAGCCGCGATGGGTTGAAGCGAAGGGAGCTGACGATGGACGGTTTGCGGCAGTCGGGTCTGCAGGGGCTGCTCAATCCACCACTTGCCCGGCGCGGGTTCGTGATGACGAGCCTGATCGCCGGGTTCACCCTCGCGACGGAACGCGTCGAGGCGCAGGCGATCCACACCGACACCGCCGGCCTGGTCGCCGGGGAGATGCAGGTGCCGGTCGCGGACGGCCAATTGCCGGGCTACTTCGCCCGGCCCGAGGGCGCCGGCCCGTTCCCGACCGTGCTGGTGATCGAGGAGATCTTCGGCGTCCACGAATACATCAAGGACACCTGCCGCCGGCTCGCCAAGCTCGGCTACCTTGCAGTCACGGCCGAGTTGTATGCGCGGCTCGGCGACCTGACCAAGATGACCGACATGAAGGAGATCATGGGCGTTATCAGCCGGGCGCCGGACGCGACCGTGATGACGGATCTCGACAGCCTCGCCGCCTGGGCTGTCGCGAACCACGGCGACGCCAACCGGCTCGGCGTGACCGGGTTCTGCCGCGGCGGCCGGGCCGTTTGGATGTTCGCCGCCCATAGCTCGCGATTGAAGGCAGCGGTCGCCTGGTATGGCCCGATCGGCGGCAATAAGACTGATATTCAGCCGCAGACGGTGATGGACATCGCCGGTCAGATTAAATGCCCGTTGCTCGGGCTGTACGGCGAGAAGGACCCGGGCATCCCGCCCGCTTCGGTGCAGGAGGCTGCGGCCAAGGCCCGCGCGGCCGGTGCGACCGTCGACATCATCGAATACCCCGATGCCGCGCACGCCTTCCATGCGGACTACCGGCCCAGCTACGTCAAGGACGCGGCCGAGGATGGATGGCAGAAGATGCTGGCCTGGTTCCGCAAATATGGCGTCGCCTGACAAACCGAGCCCGCCGCCATGCGTCTGCTCCTGTCTAACGACGGGAGCAGACCATGTCCGACAAGCACGAGAAGGCGATCGACCTGACTGAGCAGGCGCTCGAGAAGCTTACGGATGGCGACGGGAAAGCCGCCGACAAGCTGATCGACCAAGCTAAGAAGCTCGATCCGAGTGCGCCTGAAGAAGTCGTTCGCGACCTTGATGAGGACGCTGCCAAGCGCGCCTAACATCGCGTGAGCGGCCGCAACCGCCGACCGCTCGCTGCGCTGTTGGCCGCAGGTTGCCGCACCGTGCGGCAGCCAATCTGAGGAGGGCAAATGCCCCAATTCGACGCAACCATTAAGCATCTCAAGGACGGCGTGAAGGGCTTCACCGTCAGCGCGGCCGTGAAGAACATTGAAGGCTGGGAAGCAACGCTCGAAAAAGTCGAGGCGCCCGCTGCAAAGACTATCATCAAGGATCTTGAAAACCTGAAGAAGCATCTTCAAAGCGACAAGATCAATGGTGAGCAGATCAAGAAGATCGTGCTGAAGCTCGGCAAGGAGACCGTGACGATCGCGGGCAAGTCCGAGAGCAAGAATGCAGAGAAGATCAAGGCACTCGGCGAGGCTTTGACCCATGCGGCCGAGACGACCGAGGACGAGGCGAAAGCCGCAGAGTA
>CAZZVB010000098.1:0-15910 GCA_964657445.1 uncultured Burkholderiaceae bacterium
CCGGCGACAAGGATGTTGAGGAAGCCGTTCACGGGTCCGACTTCTCCTTCTCCCGTCCCTTACGGGAGAGGGCTGGGGCGAGGACCCTTGGCGCGTACCAATCGAGAGTGCGGCTTCGCACCCTCAACCCGGCCCTCTGCCACCCGCGGGAGAGGAAGAAGATGCCGGCAAGGACCAACCTAACTCCGCGACAGGTTGAGCAGCTTCACGCCGGGTGCGACGGCTTCCGCCGGATACACCGCCTTCACCTGGCCGCCCTGCCATTGCGCGATCAGGGGCAGGGCGCGGATGTTCTGCATGGTCTTGTCGAATTTCAGGCCGTAGCCCGTCTCGTAGGACCCGAACGGCTTATCCATCTTGGCGGCGGCTGTGATGACCTTGTCGTATTCGGTGCCGCCGGCCGCGGTGATGCATTCCAGCAGCATTTTGGCGCCGACATAGGCGCTCATCGCCTGGGGCGCGATCGGGTCGCGGTTGTATTTGGCGCGGTAGGCGCCGAGGAAGGCATGTGCGCCGGGGCCGTATCTGTCGTCCACGTCGGCGCGCGGGTAGGACACCAGCAGGACCCCGTCCAGATACTCCTTGCCGACCGCATCCAGCGTTTCGAAGGTGTCGCCGGTGCCCACCAGCATGATCGCGGCCGGCTTGAACGACTGCTCCCGCGCCGTGCGCAGCAGTAAATTGTGATCGACCACGTAGCCCGTGCTGAGCCAGAGATCGGGGCTGAAGTTCTTGGCGCGCAGGATGCTGTCCGACAGATCGACCGACCGTGCGCTGTGCGCGCCGATGCCGATCTGCTGCACCCCAGCCAGCTTGAGCAGCCGCATCTGCTCGGTCGAAATCGACTTGCCGAACGCCGAATCCTCATGCTCGATCCAGACCTTCAGATCGCCCGGCGCCTTGCCAAGCTGCGCCGCCACCAGCTTCGTGGTGCCCTCGACGGAGCGTTGCGCGAAGGAATCGCTCGCTGGGCCGCAGCGGGCATAATTGGGCAGGCCGCGATCCGTCAGGTCCCGCGCGAGCGCATTGGTTTCCCAATACAGGGTGTTGGTGTTCAGCGCAGCCTCGCTCGCCGCGTTGGAGATGGCGGTGACGTAGGTGCCGATCAGCACGTCCACCTTGTCGCGGCCGACCAGTTGTTCCACCGCGGCGATGCCTTCCTGCGCGCTGGTGGCAGAGCCGCGCACGATCTGCACTTGCCGCCCGAGTACGCCGCCGGCGGCGTTGGCATGCTCGACGGCCAATTCGAACCCGCGGGTGAGTTCGTCGCCATACAGCGCCATCGGGCCGGAATAGGGGTTCACCGCACCGATGCGGATCGGCGGGCCGGCCGCCTTTGCGCGGCGCGCCGATACGGCCAGGCCGGTTGCCAATGCTGCGAGACCGCGTCTCGTGATCATGGTGCTTTCCCCCGGGCGATCTCTTGCCGCAACGCAGCGGTGGACCTTTGGCGGTCAGATTAGCAGCAGAAAGATCGTTCGCAAGCGCATTATTTTCCCGCCGGTTGCAGCTGCGCCCGTCCGCGCCGGGCTTCCTTGGCGAGGTCGCGCCGGTACGCCGCCGGGTCGAGTTCCAGGCCGTAGCGCGGGCTGTCCGGATACAGCTTCTTGATGGCCGCACGCTCCCGCCGGATCGCCGCCATCATCTCGGCCTCGGACGGCAGGCCCACCTGGCCGGTTTCGATCGCGGCAATCCACTCCGCCTGGTCATCCATCATGCGGATGTTGCCGCCGCCCGTGACGTTGAAGAAGCCGCAGAAATACAGCCCGGCGTGGCCTGGCCGAACCACCCGGCAATACAGGTCAAGCCATTGCCCGCATACCGGCGAAAGCTCCGGCGTCAGGAATGGCAGATCGACCTCATAGCCGGTTGCAGCGATCATCGTGTCGTAGGCGGCAGCGCTACCGTCGGTGAAATGCACCTCGTTGCCCGCCACCGCGGAGATGCCCGGCTTCGCGGTGACCCGGCCCCAAATGAATTGCGACATCAGCAGATGGTGCCCGGCGGGGTGGGTGCGGGTCTTGGGCGTGGTGAAGCCCCATTGCTCCATCCGCCCATGCGCCATGCGGGAGATCGCCTCCCGTATGCGCCGCCGCAGCGGCCACGGCATCCACGGCTTCTCGATCCGGCCTAGCACGCGTGAGGTGGGCACGCCGAGGAACATGCGCGGCATCATCAGCACGGGGGAGCGCGCGGCGATGGTGGTGGACGCCGCAAACGGGCTGATATCGGCCGCGATGTCGCAAGCGCTATTGCCGACGCCCACCACCAGCACCCGCTGCCCGGCAAACGGCTCCGGCGTCCGGTAGCTGTGGGAGTGCAGGTAGGTGCCGGTGAAATCCTGCGCGAAAGGCGGGTGTTTCGGCACGCCCTGATGCCCTGACGCGATCACTACGCAGTCGAAATCCTGCTGCGCGCCACCGTCCAGCGTCACCCGCCAGCGCGTGCCGCCCGGCTCCACCGCCGTGACCCGGCTGCGGAAGCGGATGTGCGGCACGATGGCGAAATGCTCCGCGTAGGCCCGCAGATAGGCTGTGACTTGCACGTGGTCGGCATAAAGCGGGGTGCCGTCGGGGAATGGGAAATCCTTGTAGGCTGTGACGCGGTTTTCGGAGTTCAGGTGCAGTGAGCGGTAGGCTGGGCTCAGGCCGTTATCGTTGCCGTACACCCACAGCCCGCCGATGTGCGACCCGAGTTCGAACACCGTGACACCGATGCCGCGCTGCATCAGGTGCTTTGCGGCCGACAGCCCGGCGGCGCCGGCGCCGATTACGGCCGCCTGTTTCACTGCGGGCGGTCGTAGCCGGGGCGGGGTATCAGCCCCATGATGCCGCGAGTGAAGCCGCCATCGACGGTGATTTCGTCGCCGGTGATGTAGCTGGATCGCGGGCTGGCCAGGAACAGCACGGCCTCTGCGATGTCCTCCGGGCGGCCGATGCGCCCGGCGGGGATGACGGCGCTGCGGGCGGCCGTGATCGCCGGGTCATCGTAGAAGGCTTGGCTGAGCGGCGTCAGGATCATGCCGGGATTGACGACGTTGCTGCGGATGGCGGCGCTGCCCCATTCCGTCGCCAACTGGCGCGACAGCATGACGATGCCGGCCTTGGCCACGCTGTAGGCGCCGCTGAACCCGGTGGCGTGGTGGGCGGCGATGGAGGCGATATGCACCATGGCTCCTCCGCCGCGCGTGCGCATCTGCGCGCCGAACTGCTGCGCGCAGAGCAGGTAGCCGGTGAGGTTGACCGACAGCAGCAGGTTCCACTCCGCCAGCGAGATGGTCGCCAGTGGCCCAGGCCGCAGCAGCCCGGCATTGTTCACCAGCACGCCGCACGGCCCGAACGCCTCTGTGCTGGCCTGAGCGGCGGCGGCAACGCTCGCCGGGTCGGAGACGTCGCACGGGATGGCGCGTGCGTCGGCGCCGGCCTGCTGCACGAGGCGGAGCGTTTCCCCGAGCCCGGCCTCGTCACGGTCCAGCAGCGACAGCCTGCCGCCAGCGCGGGCCAACGCCAGCGCAATGGCACGGCCGATGCCGCCGGAGGCGCCGGTGACGGCGCAGGTTTGGCCGTCCAAGTCGCGCATAGTCAGGCTGCCTCCCCGTTCAAAACACTCTCCCTCCGGGAGAGGTGCGGTCCAGCGTGTAATGCAGGCGGTCGCCAGTCTGCCGCGTTGTCGCAACGGTCACGCCGTACACGCCTTCCGCCACATCGCGGCTTATCAGGCCGGCATTGAGGTCGCTCTCCACGGCGTCCACGTCGCGCTGCCGGGGGTCGCGGAAGCCGCCGCCGCCGGGGGAGGCGAGGCGGACGCTGTCACCGGCTGCCAGCGGATGCCGCTCGATCTTGCTGCGGAAGGCAGGCGTCCATTCTTGCCCGCCCGTGGTGATCCGCACCTCGTTCGGCGCCGCGTCGTGGCCGCCCTGGGCGCCTGGGGGGTGGTGGTCCACGCGGTCGCCCAGCACCGACAGCACGCAGTCCGCCAGTGCGGTGATGCCATAGGCGGTGCCGCATCCGCCGCGGTGCCAGCCATCGCCGCCGGAGCCTTCGCGGATACGGTAATACTCGAAGCGCAGCGGGTAACGGTGTTCGGACATTTCGACCGACATGAACTTGGCCATCGAACCCGGCGGCGTGCCGTTCACCAGCCCGTCGGACGCGCGGCTGGCGCCGTATCCGCCGGGGTAGGGATACACCGCGACGTAATAGCCGCCGGTCTTCGGGTCGCGACCGGACAGGGTTGCCACGCCCGTGGTGCCGAACGGGGCGGCGGGCACAACGTCCGGGATCGCCTGCACCAGCGCTGCGAACACCACGTCCACCACGCGCTGCGTCACGTCCGTGGTGCCGCCGACCGGGGACGGGTATTCCGCGGCGAGGATGGTGCGACCGGGAATGGTGAAGCGTGTCGGCCGGAACGCGCCGCCATTGACCGGCACCTCGGGAAAGACGTGCTTCAGCGCGACCAGGCACAACGACATGGTCGTGCTGTCGGAGATGTTCATCGGCCCGCGCGCGGCAGGGGCGGTGCCGGTGAAATCGAAATGCAGATCGCTGCCGTCAACGGTCAGCGACAGCACCACCTTCAGCGGCGCATCCACCACGCCGTCATTGTCGAACCAGTCGGTCGCGCAATAGGTGCCGTCCGGGATTTCCGCGATGTACGACCGCATCTGCGTTTCCGACCGGTCCATCATTTCGGCAATGCAGCCTTGCAGCGTCGCCTCGCCGTATTTCGCGACCAGCGCTTCCAGCCCACGGCGGCCGACGTTGAACACGTTGACCATGGCGGCAAGGTCACCCTCGATCTGCCGCGGCAGGCGAACGTTGGCGGTGATGAACTGCACCAGCGCGGCGTTGTAGCGGCCTTCGTCGTACAGCTTCAGCGGCGGGATGATGATGCCTTCCTGATGGATTTCCGTGGCCGACGGCGCCCAGCCGCCGGGCACGCTGCCGCCCATGTCCATCCAGTGCCCGGTGTTGGCAAACAGCGCGAACAGCTTGCCATTCACGAAGGCGGGCGACACCAGGACGATGTCGTTCAGATGCGTGCCGCTGAGATACGGGTCGTTCAGCATCCATAGATCACCGGGCTTGAACCCGCCTTGGGCCTGCGCCGTCGCGATCACGCGCTGCACCGTCCACTGCATGTTGGCGAGGAACTGCGGCAGGCCGTAGCTGCCCTGCGCGATCGTCTCCCCGCTGACCGGGTCGTAGAGCCCGTGCGCGCAGTCATTGGTTTCGGAGATGATGGGCGAAATGGCGGCCCGGATCAGGTGCAGATCCATTTCGTCGGCGATCTGCTCCAGCGCGCCGCGCACGACCGCGAGGGTGACCGGGTCCATCATGCCATTTCGACCAGGATGTTGTCGAAGCTGTCGATGCGGGCGGTCATGCCCGGTTCGATCACGCTGGTGGTGTCGGCCTGTTCGACGATGGCAGGGCCGTGGAAGGTTTCGCCCGACCGTAGGCGCTGGCGGTCGTAAATCGGCGTTTCGATCCAGCCGCTGAAATAGACCGGGCGGCAACTGGCGGGCGTGGCGGTGGACGGCGTCGCGGCCTTTGCCTCCCGCCGCTGCGGGCCGGCGCGCACGCCGCGCACGGCGGTTTTCAGGCTGACGATCACGGTCGGCAGGTCGCCCAGTGTGTTGCCGTATTCGCGCCGGTACACGTCGGCGAAGGCTTCAGCCATGCGCGTGGGCGGCCACTCAGCCTCTACAGGGACGCGCAATGTATGGATCTGGCCGGCGTAGGACATTTCAGCGACGTGGCTGACGATGATCTGCTGCACCGGGGTCTCGCCGGCCAGCAGGGCATCACGGGCGTCGCGCGCCTGGCCGTGCAGGATGTCCGCGACCCTGCCCGCATCCAGCGCCGCCACGCGCGCCTCGAGCGTCTGCGACAGGTCGAAGCGGATGTCGGCGATGGCGCAGCCCAGGGCGCACAGCACGCCGGGGTGGGGCGGGATCAGCATGGTGCGGACGCCGACCTCGCGCATGATCGCGGCGCCATGCAGCGGCCCGGCGCCGCCGAACGCCACTAGCACGAAGTCGCGCGGGTCATGGCCCTGTTCTACCGACAGCAGGCGAGTGCGGCCGGCCATGCGCTGGTTGACGATCGTCAGGATCGCCTCCGCGGTCGCTTCCACGCCGAGGCCGATCTGTTCGCCCAGCCTGGCGATGGCGGCGCGCGCACCGGCGATATCCAGTGACGCCAGGTGTTTCAGGCCGATCGGGTGGTCCGCGTTGATTCGCGCCAGCACCGCGTTCACGTCGGTCACGGTCGGCTCCGTCCCGCCGCGGCCGAAGCATACCGGGCCTGGAACGGCCCCTGCGCTGCGCGGCCCGACCTGCAGAATGCCGCCGCGGTCGAGGTAGGCGATGGAGCCGCCGCCGGCGCCGATCGTGTGCACGTCGATCATCGGCAGGCGCAGCGGGATGCGGAAATCGAGGTCGGTGGTGTCCGCCACGCGCGGGTTGCCGCCCACCACGACCGAAACGTCGTAGCTGGTGCCGCCCATGTCGCCGGTGATGACGTTGTCGAACCCGGCCTCCGCTGCCAGCCGGGCCGCCGCCATGACCCCGGCCGCCGGGCCGGAGCGCACGATGTTCGCCGCGCGCTGCGGCAGTTGCTTCAACGGCACCAGCCCGCCGTTGGATTGCATGACCAGCGTCTGGCTGGCGAAGCCGCGATCGGCCAGCTTGACCTGCAGGTTGCGCGCGTATCGCGACACCAGCGGCTGCAAATAGCCTTGCACGGTGGCCGTGCTGGTCCGCTCGAACTCGTAATACTCGCGCACGACGCTGCTGGAGGTGACGACCTGCCAATCCGGATTGGCCTGCAACAGCATGTCGCGCACGCGGTTTTCGTGGTCAGGATTAGCATAGGAATGTAGAAACGAGACGATCACCGCCTCCACATCTAGCCCCATCAGAGTATCGGCCAAGTCGCGCACCTCGGCGTCATCCAATGCGCGTAGCACGGCGCCGGTCTGGTCCAGCCGCTCATCCAGCTCCCAGCGCAACTCGCGCGGCACCAGCGGCTCGTGCACGCCGGTCAGCCCATACATGCGCTGCCGGTCGCGCCGCCCGAGTTCGAGGATGTCGCGGAAGCCGCGCGTGGTGATGAGGGCGCACCTGGCCCCCTTGCGCTCAATCACAGCGTTGGTGGCGATGGTGGTGCCGTGCAGGATGAGGTCCACGCTCGACGGCGCAATCTCAGCGGCCGCAAGCGCGTCCACCAGGCCCTGTGATGGATCGCTGGGTGTGGACGGCACTTTCAGCACGCGGTCCACGGATACGCCGTCGCGCGAATAGAACAGGTCGGTGAAGGTCCCGCCTACGTCGATGCCCACCACGCCGGGCATATCAGACCACCCCGCCCCGGCGGAGGGCCGTGATCTGATCCTCCGTCCGGTCCACCCGGCGCAGCACCGCATCCGTGTCGGCGCCGAGCGCATGGCTCGGATCGAGCGTGATCGGGTCGCTGTCGCGGTAGCGCATCGGCGATTGCATCACGACGATGCGGCCGAGCTCCGGATGGTCCTGCCATTGCAGCGAGCCGCGTTCGTGCAGATGCGGATCGTTCACCACCTCGTTCAGGTCGCGAACCGGGGCGCAGGGCACGCGGTTGGCCATCAGGTGCTTGAACAGGGCTTCCTTCGACCGCGTTGCCGTCCATTCGGAGACGATGGAGTCCACCACATCGATATGGGCCACACGGTCCTTCAGCGAGGCAAAGCGCGGATCGTCCGCCAGATCTAGCCGCTCCATCGCCGTGAGCAGGGACCGCCAGTGCACGTCGCCGACGCAGATGATGGCGATGAAGCCGTCGGTCGCCGGATAGACGTTGTAGGGCGCTTCCGCCATGCCGCCATGCCGGTTGCCGGTGCGCGGGGGCACATCGCCGCCGGTGCCGAAGTGCAGGCCGAGGCTGGAACTGAGCGAGGGATAGACCGCGTCCATCATCGCCACCTCCACCTGCCGGCCAACGCCGGTCTTTTCGCGTTCGTATAGCGCGGTGACGATCGCGCCGTAGAGATGCGTTCCGGCGAAGAAGTCGCACAGCGCCGGGCCGGCCTTGACCGGCGGGCGGTCGGGAAACCCAGTGATGCTCATTACGCCAGCCATCGCCTGCACCGTGAGGTCCATCGCCGGGTAGTCGCGATACGGGCCGGAGCTGCCGAAGCCCGAGCTTTGCGCGTAGATCAGCCGCGGGTTGATCGCCTGCAGCGCGTCCGCGCCAAGGCCCAGCCTATGCATCACCCCGGGCGCGAAGTTCTCCACCAGCACGTCGGCATCCCGCACTAGGTCGCGCAGAATCGCCTTGCCCTCCTCGGCTTTGAGGTTGAGCATCAGGCTCTGCTTGCAGCCGTTGAGCATGGCAAAGGGCAGCGCGGCGCCACCCACGACGCCGCGCCTGCGCAGCGACTCCCCACCCGGCGGCTCGATCTTGATGACGGTGGCGCCCGCCGTGGCCATCAGGAAGGTGGCGTAGGGGCCGTTGTAGATCTGGCTGAGATCGATGACCGTGACGCCGTCGAGCGGGAGCGGCATCAGCTGCGCGCCGAGCGCCGGAAGTCGGACCAGTCGTGCACCGGCCACATATCCTGGTCCTCGCCATGCCCGGCGTGGCCGTTGATCGTCCAGGCGATCAGCCCGTTCGAGTCGATGAAGCTGTGCCGGTTGATGATCAGCCCGCTCAGCCGCGTGCCCCTAGCGTGCAGCGTGCGGCCGCGCTCATCCACGCCTTCCATGGTGATGCTCGTCACCCAGCCATGGACCGGGTCACGCTCCACCGTACGCCGGCCGGAAACGAGATCGGTCGTCTCGCCGTCGCGGATCATGAAGCCATAGGCGATCTCCTCAACGTCGCCGTTCCACTTGGTGACCGCTAGGAAGGCGTCGCGCTCACTGGCGACGCCGGTGACGTAGGCGCTCTTCTTTGGGCGGTGTTCGGGGCGCGGCCCCCAGCTCCGGTCGCGCACCGCGAGGCAGTCGATCGCGATGGTTTCGCCCTGCAGCGTGATCTCCCCGGTGACGCGGCCAATCTGGTCGTAATGATGCGCGCCGCCGAACGGAGAACCGGGCTTGCGCAGCGGGTGCGGCGGCATGATGCCGGCGAACTCCAGCGCCATCTCGCAACGGCCGCCATCCTTGAAGCCCAGGCGATACCGGGTGCACGGCTCCAGCATTTTGATCGACACGCCGGTCGGCAGCGTGATGTCGGTCAGGTCCTGGTCGCGCGGCAGGCGCAGCGCCGTGTAGTTCGCGTTATAGGGTATTTCCCAAGGCAAGTGCGCCGTGTCGTCCCAGACCCAGGCGCCGCCGGCGACGGTGCCGATGTTCGGACGCGCCATGGTGTAGAGCCAGCCGCCCAGCTTGCGCTCCGGATGGTTGAACGAGAACCAGCTCGTCTCCGTCATCCACCAGCGGTCGCCCATCTGGCTGAAGTGGAACTTGTCGTCCTCGGCGGTGAAGCTCATTGGCGCGTGTCCCCGTCAGAAGGCCGGATAATGGCGGCTCGCGATGCCGCCGGAGGCTGCGGCGGCGAGCTGCGCCTGCCGGGCAGCCTGGCCGGCGAAGTAGCCGAGCGCGTCCGCGAACCCGATCCGTCCGTCGGCCAAGGCTTCACCCAGCGCGTGTTCGCCCTCGGCGCTGCCGGTAGGCTCGGCCTGTAGCAGGTCGCACAGCGCACACCGGTCGGCCGCGTCCGCCGCGTCGCCATACTGATCACAGGCTTGCAAATACTTGATGACCTTGGCTGCGTTCTTGGCCTTCGCGATCACCTGGCTGTCCGTGCTGCGCGCCACGATCACGTCGCGCAGATCGTCCAGCACATGGCCAAACAGCTCTGCCCTTGGGGTCGGCGGTAGATCGAGCGGCGCCGTAGGCGGCAGTTCCACGCCGCTCGCCTCGGCCAGCGCCTCGATCAGCAGGCGGCGGTTGAGCGCGCGGGAAACGATGGCGTGCGCCGGCTCCCCGGTGACGTTGCGGTGGCGGATGACGACGACGCGGGTGGAGACCAGAACCCGGTGATACAGAACCCGGGCACGGTCCACCGATGCGCCGGAATAGCGTTCGTAGTCACGCAGGCTGGCGGCGAAATCGGGGACAGGTTCCATCACGCAGCGCATGGAGTACCATGCAAGATCTTCCATGGGGTCGCCGAGATGGGCCAGTTCCCAATCGATCAGCGATGTCAGGCGGCCATGCTCGAACAGGAAATTGCCGGGCCCGGCGTCGCCATGAACCAGTACCACCGGGCCGTCCGGATCGGGTAGCTCGTCCCGCAGCCAGGTGAAAGCCAAGTCGAGCAAAGCGTCAGGCCGCCCGGCCTCCTCATACATGGCCTGCCAGATACCCAGCTCCACCCGGACATGGTCAGCAATGCGCCCACGATCCCCCGGCATGCCGCTATCGAGCACCACGCTTGCCGAGGGAATGCGGTGCAGCCGCGCCAGATTGTGCATCAGTTCGCCCGCGATCGCCTGCTTTGCGTCCGCGTCCTTGAGGCGGCGGAACTCGGCGATGCCCGTCGCCCGGGTGGTCAGCACCGCCTGATGCACCGGATGCGACGCAATCAGCGCCGGCGCCTGCACATCTGACCCGGCGATCGCGCGATACACCTGCGCCTCGCGGTGCACGGTGTAGGGCTCCACGCCCGGCGGACGTGGCGGCCCGTAGCGCAGGAAAACCTCGGCCGTATCGCCGCGCGCATCCGTCACGTCGATGGCCCAGGAGCGGCAACGGTTGCCGCCCGAGGTTTGCTGAGATTTCGTAATTGTGCCGGCGAGCTGGCCCGCCACCCACTCGAACAACTCCGCCTCGGCCGGCGGCAAGCCGGCGAGTGCGGTGCGCGTCTGCGGCGGCGTGGCCAGCATCTGCATCGAAGTCCTCCCGCCGTCCGTATTCGGAGTGGCCTTCCGCCGGGTTATGATCCGGTTGCTTGGCCGCAGAATTAAACCGCTAGCTTACCATCGGCAAGCGAATTATCTTCGGACGGCCATAAGGTCGTCCTGAAACGACCACCCGAGGGAGGCAATCTGTGCCCGGATTATTCTTCGACGAACTACACGTCGGGCAGCTGTTCAAGCACCCGATCCATCGCACCATCACCGAGGCGGACAACGTCTGGTTTTCGTGCATGACGCACAACCCGGCGGCGTTGCACCTGGACGAGGAATACTGCCGCACCGAAACCGAGTTCGGCCAGCGTATCGTCAACAGCGCCTTCACGCTCGGCCTGATGGTCGGCATTTCCGTCGGCGACACCACGCTCGGCACTGCGGTCGCCAATCTGGGTTGGGATGAGGTGCGCTTTCCCAAGCCAGTGTTCCACGGCGACACGCTGCGCATCGAAACCGAGGTGCTGGAGTTGCGGGAGTCCAAGTCCCGCCCCAACGCCGGCATCGTCACCTACATGCACCGTGCCTACAACCAGCGCGGCGAACTGGTCGGGCACTGCAAACGCTCCGGTCTGCAGCTCAAGCGGAAACCGGCATGATGAGCATCCGGTCCTTCCTGTTCGTGCCCGGCGACAGTGAGCGCAAGCTCGCCAAGGGCAGCGCCTCGCAGGCGGACGCCCTGATCCTGGATTTGGAAGACGCTGTCGCCCCCGCGCGCAAGCCGTTCGCCCGCGGCCTGGTGGCGGACTACCTGGAGGCGCACCGGGGTCGCACGCCCGAGCTATGGGTTCGCATCAATCCGCTGGATGAAGGCGGCATCGATGATCTTGCCGCCGTGGTGCGCGGCGCTCCGGATGGGATCGTGGTGCCCAAGGTGGACGGCCCGGCCGACGTGCTGCGGCTCAGCCACTATCTGGACGCGCTCGAGCGGCGGGACGGGATTGCGGCCGGCACCCGCATTCTGCCGGTCGCCACCGAAACCGCGCGCGCTCCGTTCCGCCTGGGCGACTATGCCGCGACGCCGTTGCCGCGGCTGTATGGACTGACCTGGGGCGCGGAAGACCTCAGCTCCGCCATCGGCGCCAGCACCAACCGCGACGCCAGCGGGGCATGGGCGTTCACCTACCGTATGGTGCGGTCGTGCTGTCTGCTTGGCGCCAAGGCCGCCGGGGTGGAGCCGGTCGAGACGCTGTTTGCCGACTTCCGTGACAGCGAGGGCCTGCGGCAAGACTGCATCGCCGCGGCGCAGGAGGGGTTCACGGGCCGCATCGCCATCCATCCGGACCAGGTGGCAGTGATCAACGCGGCGTTCATGCCCTCCGGCGAGGCGGTGGCGCATGCGCGCCGGGTGATCGCCGCCTTCGACGCCAATCCGGAGGCCGGCGCGGTCGGGCTGGATGGCATGATGCTCGATATGCCGCACCTGAAGCAGGCCCAGCACGTGCTGGCGCTGCACGCCGCCTATGCCGCGAGGGGCTGACCCGGCGAGGCTGACGCTGGCGCAACTGGCGGACGCGCTGACCCCTGGGGAGACGGTCTTCATCCCCGGATCCGCGGGGGAGCCGACGCCGCTGCTGGACCTGTGGGCTGCGGAGCCAGAGCGGACGCGGGGGTTGCGCATCCTCACCAGCATCGTGCCGGGCATCAACACCCTGGCAGTGGACGCGATGCACGATACGGCCGTGGTGACGGGCATGTTCATGCTGCCGGCCCTCCAGTCGGCCCAGCGGTCCGGCCGATACCGGCATCTGCCGCTGTCATACTCGGGGTTTGTCCGCCACATGCGCGACGGCCCCCGCGTGGACACATGCATCGTTCATGTCGCGCCGCCAGACGCTGAGGGACGCTGCTCGCTGGGGCCGGCGGTCGAGTTTACGCCGCTGGTGGCGTCGCACAGCCGCCGGGTCATCGCCTTGGTGAACCCGATGCTGCCGCGCATGCCGGGTGCGGCGGCGTTCGACTATGGCCGATTCGATGCGGTAGTGCCCGTGGATTTTGCGCCGAAGGGCTACGTGGTGGGGGAGCCTAACCTCAGTGCAAAGGCCATTGCCGGGCGCATCGCAGCATTCGTGCACGACGGCAGCACCGTTCAGGTCGGGCTGGGAAAGGTGCCGGACGCGCTGATGTCCGCACTGCATGACCGCCGGGGCCTGCGGCTGCATTCCGGCATGCTGTCGGACTCTGCGCTTGATCTGTGGGAGGCAGGCGCCTTGGACCCGGCATTTCGCCATGCGAGTTGCGTGTGGGTGGGGACGCCGGGGCTGTATGACCGGCTGCGGGACCGCCCCGGCCCTGCAGTTCTGGGCTGCGAGGTGACGCATGAGGCTGGGCTGCTCGCCTCGCTGGACCGGCTGACCGCCGTGAACTCCGCCTTGAGCGTCGATTTGTTCGGGCAGGCCAATTTGGAGATTGCGGACGGCCAGGTGGTCAGCGGCATCGGCGGCGCCGCGGACTTCGCACGGGCGGCGCGCCTGTCGCGCGGCGGCGTCAGCATCGTGGCCCTGCCGTCGAGCTACGCGCGGGGCGCACGGTCGCGCATTGTCCCAAGGATGAGTGACGGGCTGGTCTCGCTGCCGCGCATGGATATAGACGTGGTGGTGACCGAGCACGGTGTTGCGGATTTGCGCGGCCGGTCGGTGCACGAGCGGGCGGAAGCGCTGATCGGCATCGCCGAGCCCGGCTTGCGGGATGGCCTGCAGGATGCCTGGCGGGAGATCCGTTTGGCGCTGTGAGGGGTCGTCCGATACGCAAGAACCCTTAGGCCGGAAAGCTTGGCAACTGCCTCATATAATTGACGTAAGGTGGGCCATGAACAACAACAGTCCCGAGCACCGCCGTGCGCCCCGCGACATCGATTTCAGGACGGTTGACGTCCTATTCGGCCGCTACCGGCTGAGCGGCGGCACGATCAACACGTCCGAGACAGGCGTACGCGTCTGCATTCCGGAGCGGACGTGCGTGCCGGACCGCGGCGTCTGCGTCCGCTTCCGTGACGGCCGGGTCATTCCGGTTGCCATGCGGTGGCGCGACCGGACGGATATCGGGTTCGAGTATCTGTAAGCGGGCCTGAAGGTCCGGACACCGCGTCATTCTTAGGAGACGAGAACCCTCCCAAACCCCACCGCCGATTGTCAGGTAAGCACGTAGCATATATTACGCTAGCTAACCTGTGACGAACAACAGCGAGGGGATCGCCATGGATTTCCAGATGACGGAACAGCACCAGGCGATCGATGAGGGCGTGCGCAAGGTGTGCGCAGCGTTCGATGACCAGTATTGGACGGATTGCGAGGAACACTCCCGCTTCCCCGAGGAATACTACAACGCAATGGCGGCTGGCGGCTGGCTGGGCATGACGATGCCGGAAGAGCTCGGCGGCGCCGGGCAGGGGGTTACGGAGGCCGCGGTGATGATGCAGGCCGCAACATCGAGCAACGGCGGCTACTCGGCCGCTTCGGCGATCCACATCAACATGTTCGGCCCCCACTCCATCGTCGTCCACGGCACGGACGAGCAGAAGTCGCGGTGGCTCAAGCCGCTGATTACCGGCGAGCAAAAGGCGTGCTTCGGCGTGACCGAACCGGATGCCGGGCTCGACACCACCAGCCTCAAGACGTTCGCCACCCGCACCAACAGCGGCTACCGCGTGTCCGGGCGCAAGATGTGGACGTCCACGGGGCAGGTCGCGCACAAGATCCTGTTGCTGACCCGTACCACCGCGAAGAAGGACTGCAAGCGCCCGACCGACGGGATGACGCTGTTCTACACCGACCTCGACCGGACGAAGATTGAGGTGCGGCGCATCCGCAAGATGGGCCGCAATGCCGTCGATTCGAATGCCGTTTTCATCGACGATCTGTTCATCCCCGACGAGGACCGTATCGGCGAGGAAGGCAGCGGCTTCAAATACATCCTCGACAGCCTCAACCCCGAGCGCATCTTGGTCGCCAGCGAGGCGATCGGCGTGGGGCGGGATGCGCTGCGCCGGGCCACCCAATACGCCAAGGACCGGGTCGTGTTCGGCCGCCCGATCGGCCAGAACCAGGGGATCCAACACCCGCTGGCGGAGAACTGGGCGTATCTGGAGTCTGCCTACTGGATGGTGCTGCGTGCGGCCTGGATGTACGACAACGGCCAGTCGTGCGGCGCGGAAGCCAACGCTGCCAAGTTCCTCGCCGGCCGCGCCGCGTTCGACGCCGCCACGCAGGCGGTGCTGACCCATGGCGGTATGGGCTATGCCCGCGAATACCAGGTCGAGCGGCTGTTCCGGGAGGCCATCCTGACCCGCATCGCCCCAGTGACGGAGCAGTTGATTCTGTCGTTCCTGGCGGAGCGGGTTTTGGGTCTGCCTAAGTCGTACTAACGCCGGCCGCCACTCACCTTGCGCGGCGGCTCCTCCGCGGGGTCAAACACGCCGACCGGGAGTTCCGAATCGTCCCGCTCGGTGATGGCGTCACGGATGTTGTCCTTCATGGCCGACAGGATCCGCTCCGTCGTCTCGATGTCGGCGGGCGATAGACCGGCCAGGATAATGCCGTTCAGCTTCTGCCCGACCGACACCATCTGCCGCAGCACCTCGCGGCCGCCTTCGGTGATCTGGATGCGCTTGGCCCGGCGGTCCGACGCGTCGGGTGTCCGCACCACGTAGCCGCTGGCCTCTAGCCGGTCGATCAGCCCGCCGACCGTGACCTTGCCCACGTCCAAGTCGCGCGCGAGTTCGGTCTGCAGCAGTCCCTCGCGGGTATGGCGCGAAAGCTGGCTCAGCACCCACCACTGCGAGCGTGTGATGCCCAGCGGTTTCATTGCCTGGTCGAACAGGGTCCGCCGCATGCGCGAGACGTCATGCACCAGGAAGCCGATCCGGAAATCCTGCGAAAGCTTGGTCAACGCCACCGGTCACTCTCCACGACGCGCAGGTGGTATGATGACGCATAATATGCGAGCGCACCATTGCCGCTAGAGCATCATCCGATCATCTTGCTATCTGATCGGATAAAGATGCTCGCCTTAA
>CAZZVB010000099.1:0-5189 GCA_964657445.1 uncultured Burkholderiaceae bacterium
AGCGCGCGCTGGCCTGGCCGCCCGCGGCATGCCGGCGCGCATCCTGCGGCTGGCGGGCCTGGCGCCTGGACCCGGCGTTGCGGCGCGTGCACGGCAGGCACGATACGCTGCGCTGACCGCCGCCTGCCGCGAAGCCGGGCTGGTTGACCTCCTGCTCGGCCATCATGCAGGCGACCAGGCCGAGACGGTGCTGATGCGCAGCCGCCGGGGCAGTGGCGGGGCTGGCCTGGCCGGCATGGCGGCACTGGTGGAAACCGACTTCGTCCGGCTGGTCCGCCCTCTGCTGGCGTTTGCGCCGGAGCGGCTGCTTGCCGTCGTGACCCAAGCCGGGCTGACGCCTTCGGAAGACCCGACCAACACCGACCTCCGCACCACCCGGGCCAGATTGCGCCGCGAAATTGGCCTAGACCGCCAACACCTGCTGGCCCAGGCCGCGCAGGCAGCAAGCGCGCGGGCAGCTTCGGAGGTCGCCGACGCCGCTGAGCTCGCCTCCCGCGTGACTCTCTATCCGGAGCGCTTCGCGGTGCTTACGCCGGGTGCGATCCGCGAAAGCGCGCTGGCGGCGTTGCTGCGCAGCCTGTCCGGCCGGCACTTTCCCGTGAGCGGGGCGGCGTCGCTGGCGTCCAATCCGCGGCCGGCGACACTGGCCGGGGTGCGCCTGCTGCCCGCAGGGCGTCTCGGCCCAGGCTTGCTGCTGGTGCGGGAGGAAGCAGCCCTGGCGCCCCCGGTCGCAGCCGTCCCCGGCACGGTGTGGGATGGCCGCTTTCGGCTGGCAACGGCCCTGGACGGCTGGGAGATCGGGCCGGCGGCGGGCACGTGCGGCCGCGCTGACTGGCCGGCGGCAGTGTCGCGGACCCTACCCGGCATCCGCCGCAACGCCGTCCTAGTCTCGCCGCAACAATTCATTTACTGTTCGTCAAGTCCGCCCGAAGCAGTTAGCGTGCTAAAGCCCGCCGGTCTGCCCGTCGCGGGCGCGCCCTTTGTGGCGGGTTGTTGACCCTCCGGGGGTGTGTCCGGAGGATATCCGTCCCATGTTGGTGTCTGCACCCGCATGAGATGCTGAGGTGATGAGTTCACGGCTTGGCCGGCCCAGGTGGCTTGCCAGGTCATGTTAGATGGCCAGGGAACCTAGATGAGCAATTTCGGCCGCAACCTCGCACTCTGGGTGATTATCGCCCTGCTGCTAGTGGTGCTGTTCAACCTGTTCCAACCCGGCACGACGCAGCGCTCGGCGACCCAGATCGCCTATTCGGACTTCCTGGGCGATGTCGCGAGCGGTCGTGTGCATGACGTGACTATTCAGGGTCGCGTCGTGTCCGGGCAGATGACGGACAACCGCACCTTCCAGACCTACACGCCGGAAGACCCGACGTTGGTTCAAAGGCTCACGGAAAAGGGCGTGCGCGTGGTCGCCAAGCCCGAGGACGAGGGCAGCAACAACATCTTCCACTACCTGCTCAACTGGTTCCCGATGCTGCTGCTGATCGGCGTCTGGGTGTTCTTCATGCGCCAGATGCAGTCGGGTGGCGGACGCGCCATGGGTTTCGGCAAGTCCCGCGCCCGCATGCTGACCGAAAAGCAGGGCCGCGTGACGTTCGAGGACGTCGCCGGCATCGACGAAGCCAAAAGCGAGCTGCAGGAAATCGTCGAGTTCCTGAAGGACCCGCAGAAGTTTCAGCGGCTCGGCGGCAAGATCCCTAAGGGCGTTCTGCTGGTCGGCCCGCCCGGCACCGGCAAGACGTTGCTGGCCCGCGCCATCGCGGGTGAGGCGAACGTGCCGTTCTTCACCATCTCCGGCTCTGACTTCGTGGAAATGTTCGTCGGCGTCGGCGCAAGCCGCGTGCGCGACATGTTCGAGCAGGGTAAGAAGAACGCCCCCTGCATCATCTTCATCGACGAGATCGACGCCGTCGGCCGCCATCGCGGCGCCGGCCTCGGCGGCGGCAATGATGAGCGTGAGCAGACGCTGAACCAGATGCTGGTCGAGATGGACGGCTTCGAGAGCAATGAGGGCGTGATCCTCATCGCCGCGACGAACCGCCCTGACGTGCTCGACCCGGCGCTGCTGCGTCCCGGCCGGTTCGATCGTCAGGTCGTGGTGCCGAACCCCGACGTCGGTGGTCGCGAGAAGATCCTGCGCGTGCACATGCGCAAGGTCCCGCTTGCGAACGACGTCGATCCCAAGACCATCGCGCGCGGCACGCCTGGCTTCTCGGGCGCCGATCTCGCGAACCTGGTCAACGAGGCGGCGTTGCTGGCCGCCCGCATGGGCAAGCGCACCGTGGCGATGTTCGAGTTCGAGCATGCCAAGGACAAGGTCATGATGGGCAGCGAGCGCCGCTCGCTCGTCATGTCCGACGCCGAGAAGCGCATGACGGCCTATCACGAGGCCGGCCACGCCCTGTGTGCGATGCACGAGCCGGACTGCGACCCGGTGCACAAGGCCACCATCATCCCCCGTGGCCGTGCGCTCGGCCTGGTGATGAGCCTGCCCGAGGGTGACCGCTTGAGCGAGAACAAGGCCCGCCTGGTGGCGCGTCTCGTGATGGCGATGGGCGGCCGCGTCGCCGAGGAGATCATCTTCGGCGCCGACCGGGTTTCGACCGGCGCTGGCGGCGACATCAAGCAGGCGACCAACATCGCCCGCAACATGGTCACCGAGTGGGGCATGAGCGAAGGGCTCGGCATGATCGCCTATGGCGACAACAGCCAGGAGGTCTTCCTCGGCCACAGCGTGACGCAGAACAAGAACGTGTCCGAGGTGACGGCGCGTGAGATCGACGCCGAGATCAAGGGCATCATTGACCGCGCCTACGCCCGCTCACGCGACATCCTCACCGAGAACATCGAGGAACTGCACCGGCTGGCCCGTGGCCTGCTGGAGCACGAGACGCTGTCCGGCGACGAGATCCGCACCGTGCTGCGCGGTGAGCCCGTGATCCGTAAGGTGGTTGACGAGCCCGCCCCGGAAACCCGCCGCGCGTCGGTGCCGACGACCCGCCCCGTGGCGCCTCCGGCCGGCGGCTTGGGCGCTGCACCCCAGCCAGGCTAAATGCTGACTGCGCCCTCTCCCGTTCGTACGGGAGAGGGCCAGGGTGAGGGCGGCCGCGTTGTTCACCTGGGCTTCACTTCCCAAACGCCCCCTTGTCATGGGCGTTCTGAACGTAACACCCGACAGCTTCAGCGATGGCGGTGACCACCTCGACCCGCAGGCCGCGATTGCCGCCGGACTGCGCATGGTGGCCGGCGGCGCTGGCATCCTCGACATCGGCGGCGAGAGCACCCGCCCTGGCAGCACCGGCACGCCTCCCGCCGAGGAGCAGGCCCGTATTCTCCCGGTGATCGCCGGATTGCGCGATGCCGGCGTGCCGATCTCCGTGGACACGCGCAACGCCTCCACCATGGAAGCGGCACTCGACGCCGGCGCGTCGATCATCAATGACGTCTCCGCGCTCCGGCATGATCCGGCGTCTGCGCCACTGGTTGCCGCCCGCCGCTGCCCGGTGATCCTGATGCACATGCGGGGCACGCCGGCGACCATGAACACGCTGGCGCAGTACGGGGATGTCGGCCAGGACGTCGCCGCCGAACTGGCAGCCAGCCTGCGCGACGCTGCCATCGATCCCGGGCAGGTGGCGTTCGACCCAGGCATCGGCTTCGCCAAGACAGCGGAGCAGAACCTGGCCTTGCTGCGCGACCTCGGCCCGCTTCGGGCACTCGGGCGGCCGCTGGTGGTGGGCGTATCGCGCAAGCGCTTCATCGGCGCCGTCGCACAGAGCGGCGCACCGAAGGAACGGCTTGGCGGCTCGCTCGCGGCAGCTCTGTTCGCGCTGTCCCAAGGCGCCCGCGTGCTGCGCGTGCATGATGTCGCGGAAACCGTCCAGGCGGTGCGGGTCTGGCAAGCACTCGCCGGCTAGGCTAGGAGCGGCTGGGTTGGAGACAAGGACTTACGCAGCGATGGCAAATGGCAGGCGGCTGTTCGGCACGGATGGAATCCGCGGCACCGCCAACACCGACCCGATGACGGCCGAGATGGCGCTGCGGCTCGGCCAGGCCACCGGGCTGATGTTCGTCCGCGGCAGCCATCGCCACCGCGTGCTGATCGGCAAGGACACCCGCCTGTCCGGCTACATGATCGAACCTGCACTGGTCGCCGGTTTCATCGGCGCTGGGATGGACGTGCACCTGGTGGGCCCGCTGCCCACACCCGCCATTGCCATGCTGACCCGCAGCATGCGGGCCGACCTCGGCGTCATGATTTCCGCCAGCCACAACCCGTTCGAGGATAACGGCATCAAGCTGTTCGGCCCCGACGGCTACAAGCTGTCCGACACGACCGAGGCGGAGATCGAGGCGCTGATGGCGTCCGACCTTTCGGGCCGGCTGGCGGCGCCGGGCAAGCTGGGCCGCGCCTCCCGCATCACCGACGCAGCCGGGCGCTACATCGAGAGCGCCAAGGCCACCTTCCCCCGCGGGCAGACGCTCGACGGGCTGAAGATCGTGATCGACTGCGCGCACGGCGCCGCCTACCGCGTCGCGCCCACGGTGCTGACGGAATTGGGCGCTACGGTCATCCCGCTCGGCGTCTCCCCAGACGGCTTCAACATCAACCGGGAGTGTGGTTCGACCGTGCCGGAGGCGTTGTGCCGGGCGGTGGTGGACCACGGCGCCGACCTCGGCCTGGCGCTGGACGGCGACGCCGACCGGCTGCTGCTGTCCGACGAGCACGGGCGGCTGGTGGACGGCGACCAGATCCTGGCGTTGACCGCGGAAAGCTGGCACCGCGCCGGGCGGCTGCGCGGCGGCGCCGTGGCCGCGACCGTGATGTCCAACCTCGGCCTGGAGCGGTATCTGGCCGGGCAGGGGCTGGAACTGCGCCGCACCGCGGTCGGCGACCGCTACGTCATGGAGCGCATGCGCGCGGACGGGCTCAACCTCGGCGGCGAGCAGTCGGGGCACGTCATCCTGCTCGACTATTCGACCACGGGCGACGGGCTGGTGGCTGCGCTGCAGGTGCTGGCCGTGCTGATCGATCAGCGGCGTCCTGCCAGTGAGGCCTGCCGCCTGTTCGACCCGCTGCCGCAGCGGCTGCGCAGCGTGCGCTACGTGGGCGCGTCGCCGGTCAGTCACAGCCGGGTGCGCACGGCGATCGCCGACGCCGAAGCCAGCCTGGGCGGTAGCGGCCGCGT
>CAZZVB010000099.1:5289-15830 GCA_964657445.1 uncultured Burkholderiaceae bacterium
GCCATCACGGCGCTCACGGCACAGGACACGCAGGGCGTTCACGGCGTTCATCCCGTCCCGCCCGATTTCATCCGCCAGCAGATCGAACTGGCGTTGGCCGACCCGGGCGCAGACGCCATCAAAACCGGCATGCTCGGCGATGCGGCCGTGATCGACGCGGTCGCCGGCGCCATTCGTTCGTCCGGGCTTCCTGTCGTGATCGACCCTGTCATGGTGGCAAAAGGCGGGGCGCGGTTGCTCGATCACAACGCCGTATCGGCGCTGAGGGCCAACCTGCTGCCGTTGGCGACGGTGATCACGCCGAACATACCGGAGGCGGAAGCGCTGCTCGGGCTTCCGATCGCAAGTCTGGCGGGGATGCACCACGCGGCGGAAGCGCTGCTCGGGCTCGGCGTGCCGGCGGTGCTGCTGAAAGGCGGCCATGGCGATGGTGAAACCGTGACGGACCTGCTGGCCACCCGGTCCGGCACGATGGTGCTGGAACGCCCCCGCCTGGCGACCCGGCACACTCACGGCACCGGCTGCACCTTGGCGAGCGCCATTGCCGCCGGGCTGGCGGCTGGCATGGCCCTGCCGGATGCGGTGGTGCGCGCCCGCGACTACGTGCAGGCCGCGATCGCCGCCGCTCCCGGCATCGGCATCGGCCACGGACCGCTAGGACACCTGGTGTCGCCCTGATGTTCCTGGACCGGATCATCCGCAAACCGGGCTTTGCCGGCGAAGGTTTTCCCTGGACGGTCCCGCTGATCGCCAACCTCAGCGGGGTGGACTTCACGACGCCGGTCACGTTTCTGGTCGGCGAGAATGGCTGCGGCAAATCGACCCTGCTCGAAGGCTTGGCCTGGGGCATGGACGCCACCGCGGTCGGCAGTCACGCCCTTGAAACCGACCCGACGCTCGGCAGCGCGCGCCGCTTCCTCGAAGGCTTCAAGTTCGCCCGCACGTCACGCGCCTACACCAGGCTGTTCCTGCGTGCGGAGGACGTGTTCGGTTTCACCAACCGCGTCACCGGCGACATGGCGGCGCTGCGCCAGGATGCGCAGGAGTTGGCGCGCACGCTGAAGCCCGGCTATGGCCGCGACCTCGCGATGGGCGTGGCCCTGGGCCAGGCGGGACAGTTAGCCCAGACCTACGGCGGGAACCCGGATGCGAGGTCGCACGGCGAGACATTCCTGCACCTGCTGCAGGCGCGGCTGAAGCCGGACGGCCTGTACTTCCTCGACGAACCGGAAACCCCGCTATCGCCGAGCCGGGTGCTGGCGCTGATGATCCTGATCGAGGATTTCGTCGCCAAAGGCAGCCAGTTCGTCATCGCCACGCATTCGCCGATGCTGCTGGCGCTGCCTGGCTCCACGATCCTGCGCGCGGAGAACGGCGCGCTGTTGCCGGCCGAGTGGGATGATCTGGAGCATGTGCGGGTGACCCGGGCGTTTCTGAACGACCCGGAGTCGGTGTTGCGGCGGCTGCGCGGGTGATACCGGGCCCGCATCCGCGAAGCGAATGCGGGAGAGACGGCGGGCGCAGGCGGGATTACGATTACCTTATGCTCAAGCCCGCCGCCCGCCCCGCCAACCCCTGCTTCTCCTCCGGCCCGTGCGCCAAGCGGCCGGGGTGGACGGTGGCTGGGCTCGACACCTCCATGCTGGGCCGCAGCCATCGCGCCGCGGCGCCGAAGGCGCAGTTGAAGGAGGTGATCGACCGCTCCGCCGCCCTGCTCGGCATGCCCGCGGGGTGGAAGCTCGGCATCGTCCCAGCGTCCGACACGGGGGCGGTGGAGATGGCGATGTGGTCGCTGCTCGGCCCGCGGCCGGTGGATGTGCTGGCGTTCGAATCGTTCTCGGAGCAGTGGGCGGCCGACGCCACCAAGCACCTGAAGCTGCCCGGCGTGCGCACCCTCGCGGCCGAGTATGGCGCGATACCCGACCTGTCCGCCATCGACCCGGCGCATGACCTCGTGCTCGCCTGGAACGGCACCACCTCCGGCGCGCGGCTGACCGACGGCCCGTGGCTGCGGCGCGGCGAGGGGCTGGTGATCTGCGACGCAACCTCCGCCGCGTTCGCGATGGCGCTGCCGTGGGACCGGCTGGATGTCGTGACCTGGTCCTGGCAGAAGGCGCTGGGCGGGGAGGCGGCGCACGGCATGCTGGCCATGTCGCCACGCGCGCTGGCGCGGCTGGAGCAGTACACGCCGGCCTGGCCGCTGCCGAAGATCTTTCGCATCACGCCGGGCCTGTTCCAGGGCGACACCATCAACACGCCGTCCATGCTGTGCGTCGCGGACGCGCTGGACGGGCTGCGCTGGGCGGAGCGGCAGGGCGGGCTGCCCGCGCTGATCGCCCGCGCCGAGGCGAACCTGGCGGCAGTGGCGGCGTGGGAGGCGCAATCCTCCTGGGCGTCGTTCTTGGCCGCCGACCCGGCGCATCGCTCGCCCACCTCCATCTGCCTTCGGGTTCAGGACGGCGCGAACCTGGTCAAGCGCATCGTGGCGATGCTGGACGCCGAAGGCGTGGCGTTCGACATCGCCAGCTACCGCGACGCGCCGCCGGGCTTGCGGATCTGGGGCGGCGCCACCGTGGAGACGGCGGACATTGCAGCCCTGTTGCCCTGGCTGGACTGGGCCTACGCCGCGGCTTCTGCCACCCACCCGGCGATGGTATAGCCAGCCTGTAATGCCAGACATCTTCCCCGAGACGCTCGCTGACGCGCAAGCCAACCCGGCCCTGTTGCCGGCGGGCCTGCGCGACCTGCTGCCGCCCGAGGCCGAGACGGAGGCCGCCGCCGTCGAAGTGGTGATGGCCGCCTTCGCGTCCCACGGCTACGACCGCATCAAGCCGCCCTTGATCGAGTTCGAGGACGGGCTGCTGACCGGCTCCGGCGCGGCGATGGCGGACCAGATCTTCCGGCTGATGGACCCGGACTCGCACCGGATGATGGGCGTGCGGGCCGACATCACGCCGCAGATCGCGCGGATCGCGACCACAAGGCTGGGCGGCGCGCCTCGCCCGCTGCGCGTCAGCTATGCCGGGCAATGCCTGCGCGTGCGCGGCAACCAGATCGCGCCCGACCGGCAGATCGCCCAGGCTGGCATCGAACTGATCGGCTGCGACAGCCTCGCCGCCGACGCGGAAATGGTGCTCGTCGGCGCCGAAGCATTGGGCGCGCTCGGGCTGACCCGCGTCAGCTTCGACCTGACCCTGCCGCGCCTCGCCCCGACCCTGCTGGAGGAGGCCGGGTTCACCGGCCCGGCCCGCCAGGCGCTGCTGCGTGCGCTCGACCGCAAGGACGTCGCCTCCGTCGTGCAGCACGGCGGCCGGCTGGCCAGCACGCTGAGCGAATTGCTGCTGACCGCAGGTCTGGCCGGCCCGGCGCTGGCGCGGCTGGAGGCGCTGACCTTGCCCCCGCTATCCGCCGCATTGTGCACCCGGCTGGCCGAGACGGTGCGGGCCATCCAGGCGCGCGCGCCGTCCATCAAGCTGACGATCGACCCGTTGGAGTTCCGCGACCTGCCGTATCACACCGGGGTCTGCACCACGGTGTACGTGCTGGGCCGTCACGAAGTCCTGGGGCGCGGCGGCCGCTACATCTGCGGCGAGGACGAGCCTGCCACGGGCCTGACCCTGTATCCGGACGCAATCCTGCGCGCCTGCCGTCCACCGGCGCCGCGGCCCCGGCTGTTCGTCCCGGTCGGGCACGATCATGTCGCGGCGGCGAAGCTGCGGGCCGAAGGCTTCGCGACAGTCGCCGCCCTCGATCCGGTGGATGACCCTGTCGCCGAAGCCGCCCGCCTGCGCTGCACCCACATCCTGCGTGACGGCGCCGCCGTCCCGTTATAACGGCTCCACTGCTCCCTCTCCCGTCCTTCACGGGAGCGGGCCGGGGTGAGGGCCGCCGCCACGCCTGAAACTTAGGACGCGTAAAAGATGCCGAACGTGACAGTGATCGGCGCCCAGTGGGGCGACGAGGGCAAAGGCAAGGTGGTGGACTGGCTCGCCAGCCGCGCCGACATCGTGGTGCGTTTTCAGGGTGGCCATAATGCCGGCCACACGCTGGTGGTGGGCAATCAGACCTACAAGCTCAGCCTGCTGCCCTCGGGGCTGGTGCGCGGCAAGCTGGGCGTCATCGGCAACGGCGTGGTGATCGACCCGGTGGCGCTGCTGGCGGAGATGGACCGGGTGCGCGAGCAAGGGCTGGACGTCTCGCCCGAAAACCTGCGCATCGCCGACAATGCCCCGCTGATCCTGCCGCTGCACGCCGCCCTGGACCGGGCGCGGGAAGCCGCGCGGGGCGAGCGCAAGATCGGCACCACGGGGCGCGGCATCGGCCCGGCCTACGAGGACAAGGTTGCCCGGCGCGCCATCCGCGTCTGTGACCTGGCGGAGCCGCAGACCCTGTCCGACAAGCTGGACGAGCTGCTGCTGCACCACAACACGCTGCTGCGCGGGCTTGGCGCCGACACGTTCGAGAAGCAGGGCCTGCTCGACGACCTGCTGGCGATCGCGCCGCGCATCCTGCCGCATGCGGAGCCGATCTGGCTGCGGCTGGACGAGGCGCGCCGGGCCGGGCAGCGCATCCTGTTCGAGGGCGCGCAGGCGGTCATGCTCGATGTGGACCACGGCACCTACCCGTTCGTCACCAGCAGCAACACCGTCGCGGCCACGGCGGCCAGCGGATCTGGCATGGCGCCGGCCTCGATCGGCTTCGTGCTGGGCATCGCCAAGGCCTATTGCACCCGCGTCGGCAGCGGGCCGTTCCCGACCGAGCTGACGGACGAGACGGGCCGCTTGCTGGGCGAGCGCGGGCGTGAGTTCGGGGTCGTCACAGGGCGGCCGCGCCGCTGCGGCTGGTTCGACGCCGCCCTGGTGCGGCAAGCCGTGAAGGTTGGCGGCATCACGGGTCTGGCGCTCACCAAGCTGGACGTGCTGGACGGGCTGCGGGAGCTGAAGATCTGCACCGGGTATGAGGTGAACGGCGAGGTGCTGCGGCATTTCCCGGCCGCGCCGGGCGCGCAGGCCGCCGCCAAACCCGTATTTGAGACCGTCGAAGGCTGGTCCGGGTCCACCAAGGGCGCCCGGTCCTACGCGGATCTGCCGGCCGAGGCGATCAAGTATGTGCGCCGGATCGAGGAACTGGTCGAAGCGCCGGTGACGTTGCTCTCGACCAGTCCGGAACGCGACGACACGATCCTGATGCGCGACCCCTTCGAGGGCTGACCCACACGCTTCGTTAACCGCCACAAGGCTAGAACGGCGTGCATCCATTGAGCACGCCAAAATGGCCACGGCACCTGAACGAACGCTGGTTGGTGGCGTCTATGCCATCGATTTCAGCCAGCCCCTGCCGGAGGCGGCGTCGCCGCTCAAGGCGTTCGCCGCGACCCGGCTGGGGCAGGGCCGCTACATCGCGATTTCGGTCGCCCGCGGCTCGCCCGCTCGCCCGCAGGTGTTGAGCGCGCTGGCAGGCCATCACGTTCCCCACGTGCTGTTGCCGCTGGCGTCCGGACCGGCGCGGCTGCCGACCGGGGACATGGGTTTCTTCGTGATTTGCCCAATGCCGTCCGGCGGTCCGTTGTCGGCCAGGTCGCAGCCGTGGTCCGAGGCGGAGATCATGGAGCACGTGCTGAAACCGGCGGCGCGATGCCTTGCCGAGTTGCAGGACCGCAACGTCACGCACCGGGCGATCCGGCCGGGCAACGTGTTCCAATCGGCGCCGGGCGCACCCATAACGCTCGGCTGTGCCTGGGCAGCACCGCCGGCCTGCCATCAACCCGACTGGATCGAACCGCCGCATTCCGCGATGTGCCTGCCCGCCGGCCGGGGTGACGGCTCGATCGCAGATGATGTGTATGCGCTGGGCGCCCTGATCGTGGCGCTCGCTGCGGGCGCGGTCCCGCCGGAGGCGGCCGGGTCACCTCGCCGCAAGCTGGAAGTCGGCAGTTACGCGGCGCTTGCCGGGGCGCATCGCCTGTCGGCCCCCGTCGCCGATCTGGTGCGCGGCATGCTGGCCGACGATCCGGATCACCGGCCCGCCCCCGCCTTGCTGTGCAGCCCGGCGACCGCGCGGGCCCGCCGGTTGCCGTCCCGCACGCCCCACCAGGCTCCGCGCATGCTGGAGATCGGATCTCAGCCTGTCTGGACCGCCCCGATGGCAGCGCAAGCCTTTCAGGCCGAGCCGGAGAGTGGGCTGCAGGTTTTGCGCAACGGCACGCTGGACCGCTGGCTGCGCCAAGGCCTTGGCGACGCGACGACAGCCAGCCAGCTCGACGAAGTGCTGCGCCTGCGGCAAGTCCAGGTGGACGCAGCCGGCGGCCGGGCTGACGCCACGCTCGTCATGCAGGTGGCCGCCATCCTCGACCCGCTGGGGCCGCTGGTCTGGCGCAGCGTCGTCATCTGGCCGGACGGGCTTGGCCCGGCCCTGAACTATGCGCTGCATCATGCAACCGGGCAGGTTGACGCGCTGGGAGAGATCGCAAGCAGCCAGCTCATCCGCATTTGGCGGGACCGCCGGGGCCAGCGGCAGAACCAGGGTGACGCCCAACTGCAAGCGCCTGCCCAGACCCGGTGGCGTGACAGCCTGGCGGAGCGGCTCGACGCGCTTGGCGTTGGCGCCTGGTATAACGCCGGGCCGCCGGAGGCCGGGGCGCTGCGCCTCTGCTACAGCCTGAACCCGCTGGCGCCGTGCGAGTCGCCCAATATGGCAGGTTGGTGGGTGACCAAGCTGGCCGACGTGCTGCCCGCGATCGAGGCCAACGCTCCCGCCTTGGCGGCGGCGCATAGCCCCATGGTGGACGGGCACATGGCCGCGTTCATCGCTGCCCGGCGTGACGAACGGCTCGATGCCGACCTGAACCGGCTCGCCTCCATGTTGTCGCTGTCCGATCCGATGTCGCAGTTGCGGCTGCTGGCCCGGCTTCAGTCGAAATTGCTGCCCGGCGCCTTGCCGCAGCTCTGCGCCTGGGTCGGCCAGGCCATGCTGCCGCTGCTGCAGCGCTACAGCAGCCGGTCCCGCAGGTCCCGGCTGGCGGAGCAACTGGCCAATGTATGCACCGCCGGCCAGTTGCCTGCGATCGCCGCCCTCCTCGACCAGCCAGCGGAACGGCAGGGCGACAAAGAAGGGCTGGCGGCCGCTATGCTGCGCCGGGCCGCTATTGAGGCGTCGCTCGCGCAGATTGCCAACGAGGCCCCGCGGCGTGCCGAGCGGGCGAAGATCATGGGCCATGAACTCGCCGGCGGAATGGCGCTGCTCGCCGGAGCGGTCGCGGTTGCAGCCGCCATGCTGCCGTGAAGGCCGCGGCGAAAGCGGCGCCAGGCCGGGGTCGCCCGGCGGCGTTGCTGCAGGGGTTGGTAGCCGGCGCGGTTGCTGTATTGGCGCCGGGCACCGTCCTCATGGCGAGCGTCTTATTGGCACCCGGCCTGACAGTCGCCGCCTTGAATCCGGCCGGCCACCGCTCCGCCGCCCGGATCATGCTGTTGCTGGGGGCCGCGGCCGGGTTGGCGCCCATGGGTGATCTTTGGCGAAATGGCGGGTCGATGAGCGACGCGCTCGGCATCTTGGCGCGTGTTGCAGCGCCGGTGACCGCATGGGCGGCCGGCTTGGCCGGCTGGCTGTTGCTCGAATTGTCGGCGCTAGCCGCCGGCTTCTTTCTTGAGGCGCGTGCAAAGTCACAGGCCGGCGCGCTGCGGAAGGAATTGGCGGAGTTGGCAGCGGAGTGGAGTGAGCCGCCCTGAAGCGTCCCCTCCATGCAAGCGGCAAAACGTCAAACGGACCTGCCGCAGCCAAACGAGGCGGCGATAGGGCCGTTTCAAACAGGTCGGACCTTAGGCGGCCATCGGCACCGAAAGGCGCTGCTCGACCACCTGCTGCTTCATCGACTTCTGCAGCTTCTCGAACGCACGCACTTCAATCTGTCGGACCCTCTCACGCGAGATGGAGTATTGCTGGGACAGCTCCTCCAGCGTGGTCGGGTTATCCTTCAGCCGCCGTTCGATCAGGATGTGACGCTCCCGCTCGTTCAGTGTCTTTAGGGCGTTGCTCAGCAGCGCCTTGCGGCCCGTCAGCTCCTCGCGGTCCGCGAGCTCGGCTTCCTGACTCTGGCCTTCATCGACCAGCCAGTCCTGCCACTCGCCTTCGCTGTCGGCGCGGACGGGCGCGTTCAGGCTGTGATCCGGCGCGCCAAGGCGGCGGTTCATGCTGACGACGTCCTGTTCCGGAACCTGCAGCACGCGGGAGATCTTGGCCACTTGCTCCGGCTTCAGATCGCCGTCCTCGATCGCCTGCATCTGGCCCTTGAGCCGGCGCAGGTTGAAGAACAGCTTCTTCTGCGCGGCGGTGGTGCCCATCTTCACCAGCGACCAGCTGTGCAGGATGTATTCCTGGATCGCGGCGCGGATCCACCACATCGCGTAGGTCGCAAGACGGAAGCCACGGTCCGGGTCGAACCGCTTGACCGCCTGCATCATGCCGACGTTGCCCTCGCTGATCAGCTCGCCGACCGGCAGGCCATAGCCGCGATAACCCATCGCGATTTTTGCGACGAGACGCAGATGGGACGTGACAAGCTTGTGTGCCGCATCCATATCCTCCCGATCACGCCACGCTTTCGAGAGCGCAAGCTCCTCGTCTGGGGCAAGCATCGGGAACTTGCGGATTTCCTGAAGGTAGCGTGAGAGGTTGCCCTCCGGCGCGACATTGATGATAGCTGAGACCATGCCGAGGTTCCTTCTGTCCAGACTGCCGGACGCCTACCCATTACGGCGCAGGCTGAGCGCGGTTGCAGTCGAAGACAAGCATTGATGCGGTCGCGATACCTCACGTCCCGGCGATAAACCCCTGCATCGAGGCGGCCTGTTCGCTGGAATGGCATCTTCCCGGCGCATCGTCGGGTAGCAAGACTGCATCTTCTATACCGGACTAACGCGGTCCTGTCAACCGTTTTGCGAGTGTTCAGGGGGCTGGCTGCCCGTCCAGGTGGCGGAGCAACTCGTTGAAATCGGCCGGGGGGGCGGTTTCGAAACGAAGGTCTTGCCCGGTGCGAGGATGCCGGAAGCCCAGCACCGCCGCATGCAGCGCCTGGCGTGGAAAGTCCAGCAAAACGCGGCGGAGCTGTGCCGAGGTTTGTTTCGCCGCGGCTGGAATCCGGCGAAGATAGACCGGATCGCCCACGATAGGATGACCCGAGGCGGATAGATGCACGCGAATCTGATGCGTGCGGCCAGTCGCCAAACGGCACTCCACCAGGCTGACGGCGCTCCCCCAAGCGCGGCGCACCCGGTAATGCGTCAGCGCCGCCTTGCCGCCGCGCGGCACCAGCGCCATCCGCTTTCGGTCCCGCGGGTCGCGCCCGATCGCGCCTTCGATTTCGCTCTCCGAAGGGCTCGGCAGACCCCAGCACAGAGCGAGGTAGGAGCGTTCCAGCGTCCGCGCCGCGAAGGCTGCAGCCAGTGCGCCCATGGCCAGGTCCGACTTGGCGACGACCATGACGCCGGATGTGTCCTTATCGAGCCGGTGGACGATGCCGGGACGTTTCTCGCCGCCGATCCCCGGCAGTGTGTCGCCGCAATGGGCTAGCAGGGCGTTGACCAGCGTGCCGTCCTGATTGCCCGGCGCCGGGTGCACGACCAGCCCGGCGGGCTTGTCCAGCACCAGCAGGTCCGCGTCCTCGAACAGGATGGGCAGCGCCATGGCCTGCGGTAGCGGGCTTGCCGGCAGAGGGGGCGGCTGGACGAGGGTGTAGCGCACGTCCGGCTGGATCGACGCCGCCGGGTCAAGCGTAACGACGCCATTCGCGGCGGCGTGTCCCTCCTCGATCAGGGCCTTGACTCGGGTGCGTGAAACCGTGCCGATCCGCAGCGCGAGAAAACGGTCAAGCCGCAGCCCGGTGTCGTCCGGCCCGGCGACGACGCACCAGGCGCCATCCAGCGGGTCGCTCACGGGCAATAGGCTCATGGGTGGTTAGATAGCGCGCCGGGTGCCTGAAAGGGAGATGAATGCCGATACGGGCACTGCTGACGGTCGTGGTGGTCATGGGGGTGCTGATCGTGGCCGGCGTGTTGACGCTGGCAATCACAATTTTTCACCGGCTGGGACCATCGCCCGCCGGGACCGCGACGCTGCTGGACGAGCAGCCCGGCACCCGGATCCAAAGCGTCACCGCAACGGGCGACCGCCTAGCGGTGCTGCTGCAGGGCGGTGGTGCGGACCGCATCGTGCTTCTGGACCCAAGATCGGGCCAGGTGGTCGGCCATATCGGGCTCGCCCGGTGAAGAAGGCCGACCTGCCCCAGAAACTCTGCGAAGCGTGCGGCCGCCCGTTCACCTGGCGCCGCAAATGGGCAAGGTGCTGGGACGAAGTCCGCTACTGCTCCGACGCCTGCCGCACCGGCCGCCGCGCGGCAGCGATGGGCGGGAAGCCTGCCGAGAACAGGGTTGCGAAGCCGCGCCATTCGTCCTAACAGACCCGCCGGCCACGTCCTGTTCGTCTAGAGGCCTAGGACACCGCCCTCTCACGGCGGTAACAGGGGTTCGAATCCCCTACGGGACGCCAAT
>CAZZVB010000100.1:0-15733 GCA_964657445.1 uncultured Burkholderiaceae bacterium
CCTCCAGGCTGGCGCCGGTCGCGTTTAGCACCTTGGCCAGGCTCTCCGTACTGGGCCAACGCGCGCGCCCGTCGGGCATGCAGCGCTTGGATGGGTTGAACGTGGTCGGATCGAGGCCGGACATGCGCGCCAGCCCCGAGACGGACAGCCCGTTTTCTGCCGCCAGCGTATCCAGCGCTCGCCAGATGTCCTCGTGCTTCACGTCAGCCTCATCGCGGCACTGTGCCGTAGGATTTCGAGCCGTGGCAAATAGGACCGCAGGCTTCGTCGCGGCCCAGCACCGGCTGCAGCTAGGACAATAATCCGCATAATGGCAAAATCTGCTTGCAATCGTATGCAGAGTGTGGGTTTATGTTCCTGTTACGTTCTGCTGCTCGGAGATGACGTGATGCTCGCACTTCGCCGCGTCCACGACCCTGAAACCGCGCTACCGTTCCGTTCGGCTGAGGACGCCTGGCTCTGGACGATGGCCACGCTTCTGGCCAGGCGCGATGGCGCCGGCATTGCCTGGCGGCCGGACGGACCGGCGCGTCCTTGCGACCCCGACGATATCGTTCGTTCTCTCGATACCCTTTATCGCCAGCGCGGGATCGAGCTGCTGCACGTTCGCATCCTGCGCATCTGGGGAGAACGCCAGGTGGCGCCCCGCTGCAACCGGGCACGGCAGCACGCCGATTGGCGGCTGTGGCACCAAGCGCTCGGCCAACTCGAATGGGTGCTGCGGGCACGCGGCATCGTTCGTTGACTCACGTGCCCGGATAGGACTTTAGTCATAGAAGGAAAGATCATGAGCTTTTGCGTCCGCGACCTCTCCGTCCTCGCCTATGCCAACGGCTTCACGCTTTGGCACTACAAAGCCCCAGGCGAGTCGCTGCCCGCCGTGGCACGGCCGGGTTACTTCGACGATGCGGTCGATATGCTGACCGGCGGCGATATGATGCTGGTATCGGCGACGGATGGCGGCCAGGTGCTGTGCATCGCCGCGAACGAAGGCCGGCTGATCGCGACGCCGCTGCGTTAGGTGTTCGTTGTGTGGGGTGGGCTTCTAGCCCGCCATCCGGCGACGCAACTTGACTGCTGCCGTAGGCGCGATCTCCTCCGCGTGGCGCGCCAGCCCGGCGTCCGTCGCCTCGAACCGGCCATCGGGGCGTTCCCGTGCCAAGCCCATCTCCGCCAGGCGCGTCAGGCACGGACCGTCCTTGTAACCCGCCGGCCGGCCGCCGGCGCCCACCAGCTTCAACCGGTGGAGGGCTGACCGGCAGCACGTTTCCAGATATGGTTCGTCCCACATAGCAGCAGCAATCGGCCAAACCCGGCGGCGTGGCAAGCCGGTGGGCCGCCGCGTCTCCGGGACACCAGATGACACCAGCCATCGCCTCCGCCTTCCTGCCCGCCCTGCGCCGCATCGATCCGGAGCGGGCGCATAGGCTGGCCCTGCGCGCGCTGAGGCTTGGTCTGGCGGGGCGGGCGCACGGGACCGACGATCCCATCCTGGCCAGCAGCGTGCTGGGCCGCCGATTGACCAACCCCATCGGCCTGGCCGCCGGGTTCGATAAGGATGCGGTGGCGGCGCCGGGTCTGCTGCGGCTGGGGTTCGGCGCGGTGGAGCTTGGGACCGTGACGCCCAAGCCGCAGATCGGCAACGATCGGCCCCGCCTCTTCCGGCTGGATCAGGGCGCGGTGATCAACCGCATGGGTATGAACAACCGCGGCATCGGCGCCTTCGTGCCGCGCCTCGCCCGGCTGCATGCGCCGCCTGGCACGCTGATCGGCGCCAATGTCGGCATCAACAAGGAAGGCGCGGAACCGGAACGCGACTATCCCGCCTTGGTCGCCGCCGTGGCGCCGCATTGCGGCTACATCGCGCTGAACGTCAGCTCGCCCAACACCGCCGGCCTGCGCGCCTTGCAGGAGGAGGACCGGCTGCGCGCCATCCTGCAAGCCGTCTCGGCACTCCCCGACCGGCCGCCCATCTTCGTGAAAGTGGCGCCCGACCTGCCACCGGGCGCGCTGGAGCGGCTGGTCGAGGTGGTTGTGGAGTGCGGCATGGACGGCCTGATCGTGTCGAACACCACGGTGGCGCGCCCGGCGGGGCTGCGCGGCCGTCATATCGCCGAGGCCGGTGGGTTGTCCGGTCCGCCGCTGATGGCGCCTTCCACCGCGCTTCTCGCCGAGGCCTGGCGGCTGTCCAAGGGCCGGCTGGCGCTGATCGGCTGCGGTGGCGTTTCGTCCGGCGCCGACGTGCTGGCCAAGCTGAAGGCCGGGGCGCAGCTCGTGCAGCTTTATGCCGCCTTCGCCGTGCATGGCCCGGCGCTGCTGCCGCGTTTGAAGGCCGAGCTGGCCGTAGCACTTCGGCGCGAGGGGTTTCGCAGCGCCGCCGACGCCGTGGGGACGGGCGCATGACGGTGCTGCCGGGCATGTCGGCCCTGGCGGATCGCTACGACGGGTTCATCCTGGATTTGTGGGGCGTGATCCATGATGGCGTGCGGCCCTACGAAGGGGCAGCCGATTGCCTGCGCCAGTTGCAGCAGGCGGGGAAGCGTTGCGTGCTGCTATCCAACGCGCCACGCCGCGCCTCGGCGGCGGAAGCGATGTTGCAGGACATGGGCTTGGCGCCTGAGCTCTATGCCGGGTTGCTGACATCGGGCGAGGCCGTTCACCTGGCGCTCAAGCACCGCACCGATCCCTGGTTCGCCGCCCTGGGCAACCGCGTCTGGCACCTCGGCCCGGAACGCGACCGCAACGTCATGCACGGCCTCGGCCTGGAGCAGGTGGCAACGCCCGGTGAGGCGCAGTTCGTGCTCAATACCGGGCCGGACGATCATCTGCCCGCCGAGATCGCCGCGTTCGAGGATGTGCTCCAGGACTGCGCCCGCCGCAGCCTGCCGATGATCTGCGCCAACCCGGACCTGGAGGTGATCCGCGGCGGCGTCCGCGTGATCTGCGCCGGGGCGCTCGCGTTGCGGTACGAGCAGATGGGCGGCGCTGTCCGCTCCCTCGGCAAGCCCGACCCTGCGATCTATGGTCCGGTGCTGGAGATGCTGGGCACGGCGAAAGGCCGCACCCTGGCCGTGGGCGATTCGCTGCGGACGGATATCGCCGGTGCGGCCGCGGCTGGGATCGACTCATGCTGGGTGCTGGGCGGCATCCACGCCGAGGCGCTAGGGAACGACCGAGAAGCTGCCTCAGCGCACGCCGCAGAAGCAGGGCTACACCCGGTGGCGATCGTGCCGCGCTTCGTCTGGTAGGCCGGTTAGGCGTGGCCGGCGGTTCCGGATAGCAGGGCCGGATCGACGCGAAGCGACGCCAAGGCGCGCATCCATTTCGTGGTGTGGTCGCCGTCGAACACCAGGTCCAGCGAGGCCGGCGCGGAGAGCCACGCATTGGCGACGATCTCCTCGTCCAACTGCCCGGCGCCCCAACTGGCGTAACCCAGGGCGAGCAGCCCGGCGCGAGGGCCTTCGCCGGCCGCGATCGCTTTCAGCACGTCCAGGCTCGCCGTCAGCGCGACCTCGTTATTCACCTGAAGGCTGCCATCCGTCGTCCAGTCCGCGGTGTGCAGGACGAAGCCGCGGGAGCCGTCGATCGGCCCGCCATCGCAAAGGTTGATCTTGCGTGCCGGCGGCGCAGGCGCGACTTCGAGCTGCTTCAGCAGGTCTTCGAACGTGGTTCCCGTCACGGGCCGGTTCAGCACCAGCCCCATCGCCCCTTCCTCGGTATGCGCGCACATGTAGATCACGCTGTGCGAGAAGCGCTGATCCTCCATGGTCGGCATTGCGATCAGCAGTTGGCCGGTCAGCCGGGCATCGTCCGGTGCTGTCGTTTCGTTGGGGTCGAACGCGTTGCTCATAAGTCGCATTTTGGCGTGGTTTTCGCCCGCTGCAATGCCCCTGGGGTGGATGGTTTGTGACGCCGGGTGACACGACTGCGGCATGCCGCTAGCGTCGGCCGGCCATGATGTGGAGCATTCTATGACGATCAAGGTCGGCGATACGCTGCCGGAAATGAAGCTGATCACCGCGGGGCCGGACGGACCCAAGGAGGAGAGCACGGCGTCGTTGTTCGGGGGCAAGAAAGTCGTGATGTTCGCTACCCCAGGCGCCTTCACCCCCACCTGCAGCGCCAAGCATCTCCCAGGGTATGTGCAGCACGCCGGGGACATGACGGCCAAAGGCGTGGACACCATCGTCTGCATGTCGGTGAACGACCCGTTCGTGATGTCCGCCTGGGGCAAAGGCCAGAACGTCGATGGCAAGGTCGTCATGCTGGCGGACGGCTCCGGCACGCTCACCAAGGCAATGGGCCTCGAACTGGACCTCACGGCGCGCGGCCTCGGCGTGCGCAGCCAGCGCTTCGTGCTGGTGGCCGAGGATAAAAAGGTCACTCATCTCGCCATCGAAGCGCCCGGCGACTTCGACGTCAGCCGGGCGGAAGCGGTGCTCGAAGTGCTCTGATCACTCGCCGGAGAGGTCGCGGCGCTGCCGGTCGAGTTCTTCCGTGTAGCGCCGTAGCGCGTATTGCTCCGTCAGCAGGCCGATGACGTTGCGCGTATCGGCGGCGTCCACCACCGCCAGCGCATCCGACTCGGTGGTTTCGAACATCTGCACCGCTTCCTTGATCGTCATCTGCGGCAGCAGCATGGCTTTCGGGTAGTGCACGATTTCGGAAATACGCGCGATCTCCTCCCCCGCGCCATGCGCCTCTGGCGTCAGCACGACCCCCGCGTAGCGGCCGGCTTCGTCGGTCACCACGACCCGGTCCGCCGAGCCGAGCGGCACCTGGCGCTTGAACGCGCTCAGCGTGGTGTCGGCGCGCACAGTACGGATATCGCGCCGCATCATGCGCCCGACCGTCAGGCTGCGGACCCAGCCGACGTCCACGGCGGAGCGGATGGCCTCGCCCCGCAGGTGGAAACGCCATGTGGCAAAGGAGTAGCCGAAGGTGCGCCGCACCGTGAGCGCCGACACCACGGACGCCGCAAGGACTGCAATCGTCATCGGCAGGCTGCCCGTGCTTTCCAACGCCAGGAACGACATCGTCAGCGGCCCGCCGACCACGGCGACCGCCAGCGCGCTCATGCCCACCAGGGCGCATACGACCGGCGGCAGCGCCTGCGTGACGGTGACCGCGGCGAGCCCGGCTGCAAACAGCTTGCCGGCCAGGGCGCCGAGGAACAGGGAAGCGAAGAACAAGCCGCCGCGGAAGCCCGAGCCGATCGAGACGGCCGTCGCGACAGATTTGGCCAGGATCAGCAGCGCGATGTGTATCGCCGGGTAAGGCGTATCGAGGCTGAGCCGGAGGGCCTCGTGCCCGGAGGACAGCACTTGGGGCGACCATAGCGCCAGGCCGCCGACCAGCAGTCCGCCGATCATCGGCCGCAACCAGACCGGAACGCCGCTGCGGCGGAACCAGGACTCGATGAGCGTGACGCCGCGCATGATGGCGATGCCGCCGACCGCGCAGGCGACACCCAACGCCAGGACGGGGAGATAGTCCACCGGTTCGAGCACTGACGGAACGCGGATGTCGAATCCCAAGGCCTCGGCGTTGAGCACCCGGCTTACGATGACGGCGGCGATGGCGGACACGACCACCGGCGCCAACGTCGCCAGCGAGTAGGTGCCGATCACGAGCTCAAAAGCGTAGAACGACCCGGTGAGCGGCGCTTGGAACGCCGCCGCGATCCCGCCCGCCGCGCCACACCCGACCAGCAGGCGCAAATCGTTGCGGCGCAGCCGGAACGATCGCCCAAGCCGCGAAGCCAGCGCCGAGCTGATCTGCGTGTATCCTGCCTCCAGCCCGACCGATGCGCCGACGCCGTTGGAGAGTATGGTCTGGAACGTCACGATCAGGCTGTCATTGAGCGACATCCGGCCGCCATAGAGCGCATTGGCCTCGATCGGGTCGATGGTTCGCCGGTTCCACCAACGGGCCAAGGCCAACCCGACCAGACCCACCGCCAATCCGCCGATTGTCGGGACGGCGATGGCGCGCAACCGGTTGATGTCCACCGACCCGGACAGCCGGTCACCCGGTTGAAGGGCGAACAGCACCTGATGCGCATACACCGTGGCCAGGGACATGAGGTGGACGCAGATCCCGGAAGCGACGCCGACGGCCGCAGCCAGCACCACCAGCCATATTTCGTCCGCACGGACCAGCGCGCGCAGAGTCTGCGGCGCATGCAGCATTGCCTCGCCAAGCCTGCGGCTGGCGCGCCGGGCTTGCGACTCGTCACTCGGACGGGCCGTGATCGTTGCGGTGGCGGGAGCCGCGGAACGCGAGGACATCGGGCTCGCCCGCTCCTTCTCAAATGTAACGGCCCGGAACGATCACACATCGATCCGGGCGGTTGAGGCTTTCAATGGAACCAAGTCGCCGCCACTTCAATCCGATACGGCTCAATCTTTGCTTAAATTCCCGTATTGTAATCACTCTGCGATCATTTGCCTGGGCGGCGTCCAGGTGTTTGCTCCCACTATCGGTTTTTCCGCGTTGAGGACGGTGGGGGTGCGGCGGTGGCAGACCAAAAAGTCGCGGTGGTGACGGGCGCGACGTCCGGCATCGGCGAGTGGATCGCCGCCGGGCTTGCACGCGCCGGCTTCCACACGATCATCATCGCGCGCGACGCGGCGCGCGGCGAAGCGACGAGGCGCGCCATTGCCGAGCGGCTGCGCGGCGCCGTGACGGAGCTGGTCGTCGCCGACCTTTCATCCCTGCGGCAAACGCGCGAAGCCGGGGCGGCGATCGCCGCCGCGCATCCCCGCATCGACGTGCTGGTCAACAATGCCGGTCTGATCACCCGGCGCCGCGAGGTGACGGCGGAGGGCCGCGAAATGATCCTGGCCGTCAATCACCTGTCGCCGTTCGTGCTGACTGGGGCGCTGGAACCGGCGCTGCGCGGCGGTGCGCCGGCCCGCGTCGTGAACGTCGGGTCGGCCTCCGCCGGCCTGGCGACGCTCGACCTGTCCGACCTGGAACTCGAACGGTCCTGGAACCCCTTGCGCGCCTATGCGCGGTCCAAGCTCGCGCTGATGATCGCGACGTTCGAGCGGGCGCGGCGGCTGGCGGGCACCGGCGTTTCGGCCAACGTGGTGCATCCCGGCGTGGTCGCCACCAAGATCGCCGCGTTGCCCGGCCCGATCGGCTGGGCATGGGCGGCGCGGCGTCCGTTCATGATCACCCCGGAGCAAGGCGCCGACACGCCGCTGCATCTGGCGCTGTCGCCGCAGGTGGATGGCGCGACCGGCGCCTATTGGAAGAAGCGCCTGCCGGCCCGCCCGAACCCGCAGGCGCTGGACGCGACCCTGGCGCGGCAACTCTGGCGCGAAACCGAGCGTCTGGTCAGTTGACGCCGCCGGGTCAGTGACCGAAGGCTGCCGGCGAGCAAGCGGAGCCGACCATGACCATTCCCCAGACCATGTCGTTCATCGAAGTGGCCCAGCCGGGCGGTCCGGAGGCGATGAAGCTCGCGACCGGCCCGGTGCCGCAGCCGCGCGAGAACGAGGTGCTGGTGCGGGTTGAGGCCTGCGGTGTGAACCGCCCCGACGTGCAGCAGCGCAAGGGGCTCTATCCGCCGCCACCGGGCGCCAGCCCGCATCTGGGGCTGGAGGTTGCAGGCGAGGTGGTCGCTGCCGGGCCTGGCGCGACGCTGGCGGTCGGTTCAAACGTATGCGGCCTGGCCAATGGCGGCGGCTATGCCGAATATTGCATCGTGCCCGCGACGCAATGCCTACCCTGGCCCACGGGGTACGACGCGACCCGGGCCGCGGCCTTGCCGGAGACGTTCTTCACCGTCTGGGCCAATCTGTTCGACATCGGCCGGCTGAGCGCGGGTGAGAGCGTGCTGGTCCATGGCGGCACCAGCGGCATCGGCACGACGGCCATCCAGTTGGCGCGGGCGTTCGGGGCGAAGTCCTACGCGACGGCCGGGTCGGCGGATAAATGCGCGGCCTGCGTGAAGCTCGGCGCCGACGCCGCGATCAACTACAAGGAGGCGGATTTCGCCGAGAGCATCAAGCAGTTCACCAACGGGGCAGGCGTGAACGTGGTGCTCGACATGGTCGGCGGCCCCTATGCCCAGCGCAACCTGCGCTGCCTGGCGATGGACGGCCGGCTGGTGATCATCGCCTTCCTGGGCGGCCCGAAGGTTGAGCAATTCGACCTGACGCAGATCATGATCAAGCGCCTGATCGTCACCGGGTCCACGATGCGGCCGCGCACGGCGGCGCAGAAGGGCGAGATCGCGCAGTCGCTGCTGACCAAGGTATGGCCGAAGCTGGAGGACGGCTCGGTCGCGCCGGTGATCCACGCGGTGTTCCCGCTGGCGAAGGCGGCCGAGGCGCACCGGATGATGGAAAGCAGCGAGCACACCGGCAAGATCATGCTCACGGTGTAGCCGCGGTGATCCTGGCATCGCGCGATGCCGGGCAGGGGAGCCCGGTGCTGCTGCTGCACGGCCTGTTCGGCTCGGCGCGCAATCTGGGCGGGGTGGCGCGGGCGCTGGCGGCGGAACACCGGGTGCTGTCGCTCGACATGCGCAACCATGGCGACAGCCCGCACCACCCGGCGATGGATTACGACCTGATGGCGGCGGACGTGGCCGAGACGATGGACGCGGCCGGCCTTGCGTCCGCGGCGGTGGTCGGCCACTCGATGGGCGGCAAGGTGGCGATGCGCCTGGCGCTGACGGCGCCGGAACGGGTGACGCGCCTGGTGGTAGCCGACATCGCCCCGGTGCCGAACCCGCCGAACTTCAGTGCCTTCACCGCCGCGATGCTGGCAGTCACGCCGGAGATGTCACGCCCCCAGGCTGATGCTGCGCTGGCGCCGGTGGTGACCGACGCGGCCGTGCGGTCTTTCCTGCTGCACAATTTCCGGCCCGGCCAGGGCTGGCGCATCGGCCTGCCGGAGATCGCCGCCGCGCTGCCGCTGATCGAAGGCTGGGACGATCCGGAGGCGAGCTACGCCGGGCCGGTGCTGTTCGTGACGGGCGCGCGGTCGGACTATGTGAGGCCGGAGCACCGGCCGGCGATCCTGCGCCTGTTTCCCGCCGCCCGCTTTGTCGCCATCAAGGACGCCGGCCACTGGCTGCACGCCGAGCAGCCGGAGGCGTTCAATGCCACGGTGGGCGCGTTTCTGGCGTTCGCGTGAATGGCGATCCATAATGCTCCCGAGGCGAGATGCATCATGGACGAAGTCGTAGAGGTCAGGATCCCGGTCGAACCCGCCGCTGCGATCGCGCTGCGGGACGAGGGAACCCGGGTCGAAATGGGGCTGCTTGTCAGCAAGCTCCTACGGCAACGTAACAATGAGCGCCTTCTAGACGCAATGCAGCGCCTTGGAGCAGAGGCGCAGCGGCGCGGGCTAACCCTTGAGCTGCTGGATGAGGAGCTTGCTGCCTTCAATCATGAGTGCGGCTATCTTTCACGCAGGCTGCCTTACCGGGCAATTGGTGCCGCCATTCGCGATGACACTCTCGCGGTGTCGAAAGCAACTCTCGACGAGTGAGTTGAGGTTCTTCACCGAGACAAACTGGCCAAGTTTGTGGATCCGATCCTTCGGCGTGAATTGCTCAACCGGTTGACGGCCGCGGGTGTTTGGTTCGAGCCTCGCACCTTGGTCGCGGACTGCCGGGATGCCAAGGACAACAAGTTCTTGGAGTTGGCCACTCCCACTTGACGCCGCCCGCGCATGCATGGGCAGCTTCCTTGCACGACATTTGCAAGGTGCCCGGCATGAACAAGACCGCTCTTCTGGCGTGCATGGCCCTTGCCGCCAGCCCCGCCATCGCCGCACCGTTCACCTGCCCGCAGAAAGGCGGCAACCTGCTCTTCGGGCAGGAGGCCAACGTCAACAGCCTCGACCAGCAGGCGTCGAACACGATCTCGACCCGCAACGTCGCGATGAATATCTTCGAAGCGCTGCTGACCCGTAGCGAGGACAACCAGACCATCGGCGACCTCGCCGAGAGCTGGGACGAGTCGCCCGATCACCTCACCTACACCTTCAAGCTGCGCACCGGCGTGCACTTTCAGAACGGCAAGGAGATGACGTCCGCCGACGTCGCGGCCTCGTTCGACCGCTACAACAAGCTCGGCATGGAGCGGTCCAACCTCGCCAATGTGGACCATTGGGACGCGCCGGACCCGGCCACCTTCGTCATCCACATGAAGCAGGCGCAGCCTACTTTCATCGAGAGCATGTCGTCCTTCAGCGTGCCGATCGTGATCTTCCCGGCCGAATTTAAGGATGACCCGGCGTTGCGGCTGCACACCATCGGCACCGGCCCGTGGATGCTGGACGAGTTCGTGCCCGGCGGCTTCGTGCGGCTGAAGCGGTTCGACGGCTACTCGCCCAACACCCATTACGAGCAGCGCAGCGGGTTCGGCGGCTACAAGGTCGCGTGCCTCGACACGGTGACGTTCCGCATCGTCACCGAACCATCGGCCCGTGTCGCCGGGTTGCAGACCGGCGAGCTTCAGGGCGTGGAGGACGTGCCGGCCACCACGGTGAAGGACCTGAAGTCCAACAAGGACATCACCCTGCTGCCGCTGAACAACTGGTGGATCCAGATCACCTCGCCCAACGTGCAGAAGCCGCCGACCGACAACCTCTATTTCCGCCAGGCCGTGCAGGCCGTGCTGGACATGGATGACATCATGGATGCCGCGACAGACGGCAATTACAAGCTGAACGTCGGCTTCCAGTATCCCGGGCGCCCCGGCTACACCGACGCCGGAAAGGAAACCTACAACCAGCACGATCCTGCCAAGGCCAAGGCGTTGCTGGAAAAGGCCGGCTACAAGGGCGAGCCGGTCGTGATCCTGACCAACAAGGATTACACGTCGATGTACAATGCCGCCGTGGTGCAGGCGGAGGAGATGAAGGCCGTCGGCATCAACGCCCAGGTGCAGGTGGTGGATTGGCCGACCTCCATCCAGATGTTCCTGCGCGGCGATACGGGCTGGAATTATTTCCACACGGGCTGGGGCACGCAGCCCGCGCTGGGCGCGCTGTCCACGATGGCGTTCTTCGCGCCGCCGAATGCGACGTATCGCCCGGCGGCCGGCAAGGACGATCCGGACGTGGTGAAGCTGTGGAACGATATGAACAACCTGCCGGACGCAGCGCAGCGTCAGGATGCGTTCGTGAAGCTGCAGGCTTTGGTGCTGGACCGCGCCTACGCCGTCCCGTTCGGCAGCCTGACCAAGGTGCAGGCCGTCCGCGCCAACGTGAAGGGCTTCGTGCCGTTCCGCATCCCGCGCTTCTCCAACGTCTGGCTGGAGAAGTAAGGCCGCCGCGTGCTCGGCGTCGTCATCGCGCGGCTGCTGGGCGCCGTGCCGACCTTGCTGCTGGTCAGCCTGATCACCTTCGGCATCCTGCACCTCATCCCGGGTGACCCGGCGGCCGTGATGGCCGGGTTGTCGGCGACGCCGCAGGAAGTGGCGCAGTTGCGCACCGATCTTGGCCTGGACCAGCCGCTGCTCGGCCAGATGCTGCATTGGTATGGCGGGCTGCTGCACGGCGACCTCGGGCGGTCGCTGCTGCTGGGGCAGGATGTGCTGCAGGCGGTATGGCAACGCCTGCCGGTGACATTGTCGCTGTCGCTGTTTGGGCTGGTGCTGACCTTGCTGTTCGGGGTCGTGGGCGGCGTGTTCGCGGCGTTGCGGCAGAACACCTGGGTGGACCAGGCGGCGATGGTGGGCGCGATGCTCGGCATTTCCATGCCGTCCTTCTTCTTCGCGCCCTTGCTGGTGCTGGTGTTCGCCGTGCATCTCGGCTGGCTGCCGACCGGCGGCTACGTTCCGTTCAGCACCGACCCGCTCGGCTGGCTGCGGGCGGCCACGCTGCCGGCGGCATCCCTGGCGCTGCTGCAGATGGGCCTGCTGGCGCGGATCACGCGATCGACCATGCTCGAGGTGCTGCGGCAGGATTACGTGCGCACCGCGCGGGCGAAGGGTTTGTCCGCATGGAGCGTGGTCGGCAAGCACGCGCTGGCCAATGCGATGATCCCGATCACGACAGTAGTGGGCATCGCGATCAGCCTGCTGGTGTCCGGCAGCGTGGTCATCGAGACGATCTTTTCCGTGCCGGGTATCGGGCAGTTGCTGACGCAGGCGGTGCTGAACCGGGACTACCCGCTGGTGCAAGGCGGGCTACTGTTGCTGACGACGCTGCTGGTGGTGGTCAACATCGGGGTCGATGTGCTCTACGCGGCCCTGGACCCTCGGGTGCGGCTGGGTGGCTGACCTGGGCACCCATCACCCGGAGGCTGACACAACAGAACCATCTCCCTACGGGACAGGGCAGGGTGAGCAGCCAGATGCGCCATCCTCACCCTGGCGCGACACCCTAACCAGACTGCTCCACCACAGGCTGTTCCTAACCGGCCTCGTCCTCTTCTCCATCGTCCTGATCGCAGGCCTGTCCGCCCCCTGGGCCGCCGGGGTTGACCCGGCGAAGATCGCGATGCGCTCCCGCTTCCGCCCGCCATCGCTGGACTTCCCGTTCGGCACCGACAATCTCGGCCGCTCGCTCTGGTCGCGTACGCTATGGGGCGCGCAGCTTTCCATGATCATCGGCATTTCGGTGGTGGCGTTGAACGCGGTGTTCGGCACCATCGTCGGCGCGCTGGCGGGGTATGTGCGGCCGCTGGACAAGATCATCATGGGCTTCAATGACGCGATGATGGCGTTTCCCGCGGTGCTGCTGGCGATCGGCATCACCGCGGCCCTCGGCTCCTCCGTCCTGAACGTCATCATCGCGCTGTCCATCGTCTATGTGCCGCGCACCGCCCGCATCGTGCGCGCCAGCGTCATCGTGCTGCGGGAAATGGAATACGTGCAGGCGGCGGTCGCGGCCGGCGCCGGGCATTGGCGCATCCTAAGCCGCCACATCATGCCCAACGCCATGGCGCCGCTGATCGTGCAACTCTCCTTCCTGTTCGCCTACGCCGTGCTCACCGAAGCGACGCTTTCGTTCCTTGGCCTGGGCGCCGTGCCGCCGACGCCGACCTGGGGGAACATCATGGCCGACGGCCGCCAGTATCTGACCGACGCGCCCTGGATCATCACCATCCCGGGCGTTGCATTGATGCTGACGGTGCTCGGCCTGAACCTGCTGGGCGACGGGCTGCGCGACGTGCTCGACCCGCGGCTGCGCATCCAGCCATGAGCCTGTTGTCGGTCGAGGGCCTGACCGTCGCCTTCGCCACCGGGCGCGGGCCGGTGAACGCCGTGGAAGCCGTCACCCTGGCGATGGAACCCGGCGAGATCCTGGGCATCGTCGGCGAAAGCGGCAGCGGCAAGAGTGTCACGGCACTGGCCATCATGGGCCTGTTGCCGCGCCCGCCAGCGCGCATCGTCGCCGGGCGCGTCCTGTTCGACGGCGCCGACCTGCTGACCCTGTCCGAACGCCGCCTGCGCCGCTTGCGCGGACCCGGCATCGGCATGGTGTTCCAGGAACCGATGTCCTCGCTCAACCCCGTCTTCACCATCGGCGACCAGATCGGCGAGACGCTTCGCGCGCACGAACGGCTGGGACCCGCCGCGCGCCGCGCCCGGACGGTGGCGCTGCTGGACCGTGTCGGCATCCCCTCGGCGGCGCGGCGGCTCGACGACTATCCACATCAGATGAGCGGCGGGCAGCGGCAGCGCGTGATGATCGCCATCGCGCTCGCCTGCAATCCCCGCCTGCTGATCGCCGACGAGCCCACCACGGCGCTCGACGTGACGATCCAGGCGCAGATCCTGGACCTGCTGCTGGAATTGCGCGCCGAGCGCGGCATGGGCGTCATGCTGATCACCCACAATATGGGCGTGGTTGCGGAGACAGCCGACCGCGTGCTGGTGATGTATTCCGGCCGGGTGGTGGAGCAGTCTCCGGTCGCAACCCTGTTCGACCATCCGGCGCATCCCTACACGCGCGGGCTGCTGGACTGCGTACCGTCGCTGGAAAACGATTTGCATCGGTTGCAGGCGATTCCCGGCACCTTGCCCGACCCGGCGCGCCGGCCGCCCGGCTGCCGCTTCGCCCCGCGCTGCACGTTGCACATCCCCGACTGTGACACAGCCGTGCCCCCCTTGTTGCCGTTGGCGCCGGGCCACGAGGCAGCCTGCATCCGGGCTGCGGCATGAGTCCGCTGGTCGAGACGCGCAATCTGTCGCGCCATTACGCGGTTCGCACGGGCGGCATCCTGCGGCGGCAGGTGACCCAGTTGCGGGCGGTGGATGACGTGAACCTCCGTATTCCCGCGGGCGAGACGCTCGGGTTGGTGGGTGAATCCGGCTGCGGCAAATCGACACTCGGCCGCATGCTGGTGAAGCTGAATCCGCCCACCTCTGGCGAGTTGCTCTTCGACGGGGCCGACGTCACCAACCTTCGCGGCAGCGATCTGCTGAAGCTGCGGCGGGCGATGCAGATCGTGTTCCAGGACCCGTTCGGATCGCTCAATCCGCGGATGAGCGTCGAGGCGATCGTCATGGAGCCGCTGCTGATCCACGGCGCGCGCGCCGATGCGGCCACCCGCTCCAAGGTCGCGGCAACGCTGGAGCAGGTGGGGCTTCCGGCCCGCGCGGCGCGGCGCTTCCCGCACGAGTTCAGCGGCGGCCAACGCCAGCGCGTCGGCATCGCGCGCGCGCTGATCCTGCGGCCGCGCTTCGTGGTGCTGGACGAACCCGTCTCCGCGCTGGACGTGTCGGTGCAGGCCGGCATCGTGAACCTGCTGCAGGACCTGCAACGCGACTTAGGGTTGACCTACCTGTTCATCGCGCACGATCTTGCCGTGGTAAAACATATCTCCGACCGCGTGGCCGTGATGTATCTCGGCCGGGTGGTGGAGGTGGCGAGCAAGCACGCGATCTACGCCGCGGCGCTGCACCCCTATACCGAGGCACTGATCGCCGCCGCCCCCGCCACCCGGCCCGGCCGCGTGCGCCCGCCTCGCGTCGGCGGCGATGTTCCCTCGGCGCTGGCGATGCCGCCAGGCTGCCGCTTCCACCCGCGCTGCCGCCACGTGATGGAGGTATGCCGCAGCGTCGAGCCGGCCCTGACCGAGCCGCAGCCAGGCCATTTCGTCGCCTGCCATTTGACCGGAGTGCCCGCATGACCAAAAGCCGCGTCGTCCCCGAGTTCGACCTGCACGCGCCGGGCAAGCGGCACGGGTTCTTGCGGCTGTTCCACTCGGTCCACCGCTCCGCCTACGGGTTCATTCCGTTCCCCGCGGGCGTGATCGTCGGCAGCCCCGGCCCAACTGCCTTGCTGGTTGCGGGCAACCATGGCGACGAGTGGGAGGGGCAGGTAGTGCTGTCCGAGTTGCTGCAGGCGCTGCAGCCGGAGCAGGTGCGTGGCCGCGTGATCATCCTGCCCTGCGCCAACCTGCCGGCTTCGCTCGCCGGGCTACGGACCTCGCCGCTGGACGACGGCAACCTCAACCGGTCCTTTCCCGGCAACCCGGATGGGACCGTGACGCAGCAGTTCGCCCATTTCATCGCCACGGAGCTGATCCCGCTGGCGGACCTCGTGCTCGACCTTCATTCCGGCGGCTCATCGCTGATGTATTTGCCCTGCACGCTGGCGACCAAGCATGAGGATCCGGCTAGGCTGGCGGCGCATGTGGCGGCAATCCGCGCCTTCGGTGCGCCGCACGCCTACCTGCAAGGCCGCGCGGAAGGGCAGGGCGGCGTGCGCACGCTGGGCGCCATGGCGGAGGCCCGCGGTATCCTGTCGATGG
>CAZZVB010000101.1:0-15523 GCA_964657445.1 uncultured Burkholderiaceae bacterium
CCGGCAGCCACAGCACGACCACCTCCGCCGCCGCCTGCTCGATCTCCATCAGCCGCGTCACCACCCGCGCGCCGCGCACGCCGAGGGCTGCGAGTTCATTGAGCATGCCTTCGGCGGCAGGGTTGGCGGGTTGACGCATGTTCATGGTTTGTTCGTAGCATCGTATGATCCAGGTTTCAACACCATTGTCACGCCCGAGGCCTTCGTCAGGTGCCGTTCGAAGCGGACTGCGTCACCCGGTGATACGGATCACGGGAGCAGGAGAGTTCCGGGAGAAATTTCCCGGCATTTTTCATAACCACACATTACGCGACGCCATTTCCTGCCTCTCGCATTCTAAATGGTAGAAAAGCGACGATCCTGGCCGCGATAGGCTGGACCGAAGTACTTATGTATGCGTATCGTTCCCGATGCATTTCGAACGGCTCTCCTCGGGTCCTGCGAATCTGGATATGGCGTCGCCCGCCCGGGGCCGCCTGGTGGCGCTGCGGCTGCACCTCATCGGCCGTATGCAGGCCTGGGGGCCGGACGGTGAGACCCTGCTGCCATCCGGACGTAAGACGCGCGCCTTGCTGGCGATCCTGGCCCTGGCCGCCCCGCACGCGGTCAACCGTGCCCGCCTGGCAGACCTGCTGTGGTCCCGCCGGGAGGAGGAGCAGGCACGGGCATCGCTGCGGCAGGAAATCCACCGGCTGAACGAAATGCTGCAACCGCTCGCCAGCGGCGTGTTGCACGCCTCGCGTGACGATCTCTCGCTGCGACCGGACTGCGTTTGGGTGGACGTTCACCAGGTCTGCCAGGCGACGTCAGCGCAACCGGCCGCTTTGGACCTCATCACCGGCGAACTGCTGGACGGCTTTGACGGGCTGGACCCGGCCTTGGATCAATGGCTGTCGGACGAGCGGGACAAGCTTAGGGCCAGCGCAAGCGCCGTCGCGGAGGAATTGCTGCTGCGGCAAACCGAAGCCGCAGACATTCTCGTGTTCGCGCAAAGGCTGCTGAGCATCGACAAGGCGCATGAGGGCGCCTGGCGGGCAATGATGCGCGCGCACGCCGGGCGCGGGGAGCGCGGGCTGGCGCTGCAGGCATATGCGCGGTGCCGGGCGGCGCTGGCCGAACGGCTGGACGCTGTGCCCTCGCCGGCGACACAGCGCCTGGCCGCGCAGATCCGCGCGAGCAATCCGGCCGCGCGGCTTTCGTCTCGCGTCCCGCCCGCCCGCACCATGGTGCGCTTCGGCATGCTGCCGCTGCGCGTAATCGGCCAGGAAAACAGCGGGACACAGTTTTCATTCGGCCTGGCGGAGCAGGTCACGGCAGCGCTGGCGCGGTTTCGCTGGCTATCGCTGGCCTCCTCATCGTCCCTGGCCGAGTCCGGCACCCGGGAGGAGGACGTGCTGCGCAACCAGCATGAGCTGGATTTCCTGCTGGACGGCAGCGTGCACTATCGTAACGAGCGCCTGCGGGTCAGCGTGCGGCTGCTCGATCTGCGCGAGCGGCAGATCATCTGGGCCAGTTGTCTCGATCGCCAGTCCGATGATCTGCTGACCCTGCAAGACGACATCGCTGCGGAGATCGCCGCGCAGATCGAGGCGGAGATCATGCTTGCCGAAAGCAGGCGGATAGGGTGGGCCTCAAACCGGCAAGGCACGGCCTATGAACTGACGCTGGAGGCGCTTTCCCTCATGTTCCGGTTAGGGAGCGATGATTTTGCCGCAGCGGGCAAGCTGCTCGCCGAGGCGGTGGCTCTGGAACCCGATTACCCAGCCGCGCATGCCTGGCGAGGCTACTGGCTGATGCTGTGCGTCTCGCAGGGCTGGGACGCCGGAAGCCCCGGCTTGCAGGCAGCAGCGTCCCGCCACGCTGAGCGGGCGATCACGCTCGACCCCCAGGATGGCCGCTGGCTCGCCATCGCAGGGCACCTGCGCGCGTTCCTCGACCGGCAGCCCTATCAAGCGCTGGAGCTGCATGCGCGGGCGCTGTCCCTCAATCCCAATCTGGCGATGGGCTGGTCGTTGTCAGCGCTGGCATGCACCTACGCAGGCGAGCATGAGGAGGCCCAGCGCCGGTTCGCACGCTACGACCGGCTCGCGCCCAACGACGTCAATCCGTTCCGTGAAGCGGGCAAGATCTTGCTTGAGTTCTGCCGCGGCGATCTGGCGGCAGCCATCCGCGTGGGCCGCCGGGTCAGCGAGTTGGCGCCTGCATTCTCCGGCGGATTGCGGCACTACCTGGCGGCGCTGGGCCTTAGCGGGCAACCGGCCGATGCACGGGCCGTCCTCAACCGCCTGCTCCACATCGAACCAGGCTTCACCATGCAGGCGGCCGAGCGGCGCAGCGCATTGCTGCGCACCAGCGACCGCCAGCGCTATTTTGAAGGCCTGCGGCTCGCGGGGGTTCCGGAGGGCTGACGGCCATCGCATGATCCACCGGTGAGCAGCGCACCGGCCTTACCCATGAAGTTGCACGGCGTGTTCCCCTATCTGGTCTCCCCGATCGGGGAGGACGGCCGGGTCATGACCGCCGTGCTGACCAGGCTCGTGGATCACCTGATCGCGGCCGGCGTGCACGGCCTGACGCCGCTCGGCAGCACGGGGGAATTCGCCTACCTCACCACCGATCAGCGCCTGGCCGTGGTGGACGCGACCGTGCAGGCGGCTCGCGGCCGGGTGCCGGTGATTGCGGGTGTCGCTGCCACCACCACGCGCGAAGCTGTCCGGCTGACCGAGGCGGTGATGGCGCGCGGCGCCACCGGCGTGCTGGCCATTCTGGAGGCGTATTTTCCGGTTCCCGATGCCGGCGTCGAAGCCTATTTCCGGGCAATCGCCGGGGCTGCGCAGGGGCCGGTCGTGCTCTACACCAACCCGCAATTTCAGCGCTCCGACCTGTCGATCCCGGTCATCCGGCGGCTCAGCACGGTGCCCAACATCGTCGCGATCAAGGACGCCTCCACCAACACCGGGCGGCTGCTGTCGATCATGACGGAGACGGAAGGGCGGCTCGACGTGTTCTCGGCGTCCGCGCATATCCCGGCAGCCGTGATGCTGATCGGCGGCGTCGGCTGGATGGCCGGGCCAGCCTGCATCGTGCCGCGGCAGAGCGTGGCCCTCTATGATCTGTGCCGGCGCGGCGCGTGGGACGAGGCGATGGCGCTGCAGCGCTCACTATGGGCGGTGAACACCGCCTTTGCCCGTTACGCGCTGGCGGCCTGCATCAAGGGCGCATTGCAAATCCAAGGCTTCGACTGCGGCGATCCGCTGCCGCCGCAGCCGGCGCTCGATGCGGCAGGGCGAGCCGATGTCGCCGCCATCCTCGAGGCGGCCGGGGCGGGGCCGTCTCACGAGTCTATAAAGCTGGTGTGAAGTATCGGAAACTAAAACGGCTTGGCTGCGCTACGACCCGAGGTTTCTGCTATGGAGCGTTCTGGCGATGGCGAAGGATTCGAGCCCGAGCTCGGTGTTCCTGTTTGCATTGGCGGCAGCGGGGCTGCTCACGGCCAGCTTCGCGCCCAGTCCGCGGGTCACTCAACTGACATCCAGAACGCCGAGCGACCCTCATAACATCACGCCGGGCCAGGCAAAGCAGTCCGTGTTGGGCAGTTCCGCGGGACGGAAGGCCAACTCGCCCCAGCAGATACCGGCGCGGGGTTGGTGGACGGTACTGAAGCGCGTCGCCATCGGCTTCAGCGACGACCGGCTGATGACGGAAGCCGCCGGGGTCACGTTCTACACGCTGTTGGCGATCTTTCCCGCCATTGCGACACTGGTGTCGCTCTATGGGTTTTTCGCGGACCCCTCGACCGTCAATGACCAGTTGAACTCGATCCAAGGTGTCGTGCCAAGCGGCGGCCTGGATATCATCACACAGCAGGTCAAGTCGTTGACGGCGAACGGGCGGCAAGCCCTGGGCTTCGGCGTCCTGATCGGGCTCTTTACATCGCTCTGGAGCGCGAACCAGGGCATCAAGGCGCTCTTCGACGCGCTGAACGTCGTTTACCACGAGAAGGAAAAACGCGGCTATTTCAGCCGTACCCTGGTCTGCCTGTGCTTCACCCTGGGCGGAATCGTGTTCATCCTGATGGCCATGGCGGCCGTCGTCGTCGTGCCGATCGTGCTGAACTTCTTCGGCTTCGGTTCCTGGTCGGCGATGTTGCTGGCGGCGGCGCGGTGGCCGGTGCTGATGCTGGTCTTGGTGCTGTTCCTATCGGTGGTTTACCGGTTCGGGCCCAGCCGCACCTACGCCAAGTGGCGCTGGGTCAGTTGGGGCAGCGCGTTTGCGACGGTCACCTGGGTGGCGGCGTCGATCGGCTTCTCCTACTACGTCTCGAATTTCGGCAGCTACAACAAGACGTATGGCTCGCTGGGCGCCGCGATCGGCTTCATGACGTGGATTTGGATCTCGTCCATGATCGTTCTGCTTGGCGGCGAATTGAATGCCGAGCTGGAGCAGCAGACGGAGCAGGACACGACGGTTGGCAAACCCAAGCCGATCGGACAGCGCGGCGCTTACAAAGCCGACGTGAAGATCTGAGCGGGGACTAAAACCTAGCCTCTGTAATCGACTTTCGCCGCCAGCCAGCGGCGGAGTTCGATTTGCGTCGGTCCGTCGGCCAGAATCGCGGCAATGCTGGCGGTGGCCGCCGGCGCCGGCATCGCGCGAACCCCCGCCGCAGTGGCCTGCGCCTGCAAAGCGTCCGATCCGACGGCTTGGGCGCATGCCCGCCGCCACAGCGCCACCATGGCAGCCGGCGTCAGGTGCGGCAGCACCAGTGCCACGTCCAGTTCGGCGGCCGCCGCCGTGGCTCGCCAGGCCGTCACCAGCCCTTGCTGCGCGGTGCGGCCCGCGAGCAATTCCTCCAGGGTCGGCACGGCGGGCAACGCCACGTTGCGCTGGCGCAGTCCGGATGCGTCCACGCTGCCAAAACTAAAGAGCGGCATGGCGTCCGCGGTCGCGAGTTGCGCGACGGCATCGGCCACGTGCCGGCCGTTGAGGCACACGGCATCCACCTCCTGACGGGCAAGGGCAGTGGCCGCCGCCTGGGATGACAGGCCGAACACGGGAACCCACTCCACGTCGAGCAGATCGAGCCCAAGCAGGCCCGGCAGTTCCGGCCCGGCCGGCGTGGAGGCTGCGACCCGAAGCTTGCCGCCACGCGCCTGTTCGGCCGTCAGCCGGCTCACCACGACGCCGGGTGTCACCCCGGTCATGGCCGGCACCCAAAGCGCCGCATCGAAACGGGCGCGGGTGTCGCCGGTCAGCCAAGCCATCGCCGCACTGCCCGGCAACAGCAACGCCGTGGCACCGTCCGGCACGGTGCGCGCCTCGAACTGGTTGGCGGCGGTGACGCCGTCCTCGCCGCCAACCACCGTCCGCGTCAGCCCGCCGCCCGGCGAAAGGACCCGGCCGAGCATGGGCGACAGCCAGTCTGCCCAGCCATCGACCGAACCGCCGGCCGGGCCCGACACCATCAGCGTGGCGCTCTCGGCTGGCGCCGGCCCAGCGGCGAGCGCGGGTGTTGCGGCCGCCGCCATCACGGCGCCGAAAAGCCCGCGGCGGGTGAGCGACACCGTCATGAGTCGTAGGCGACCAGCGATTCGAACGGCACGCCCATTTTCGCGCGGCCGCCCAGGAAGGTCAGCTCGATCAGGGCCGCAGCACCCGGCACGGTGGCGCCGACCTCCTGCAGCAGCGCGATGCTGGCCGCCATGGTCCCGCCCGTCGCGAGCAGATCGTCCACCACCACCACGCGTTGGCCCGGCTTGACCGCGTCGGCCTGTATCTCCAGGCGATCGGTGCCGTATTCGAGCGCGTAGTCGTGGCTGATCACCTTGCCCGGCAGCTTGCCGCGCTTGCGCAGCATGACGAACCCGCACCCGAGCTTCAGCGCCAGAGGGGCCGCGAGCAGGAAGCCGCGGGATTCGACCCCCGCCAGCAAGTCGGGCTGCCACTGGCGGACAAGGCTGCTGAGGCGGCCCATCGCGACCTGCCAGGCATCCGGGTGCCGCAGCAGCGTCGAGACGTCGTAAAAGAGAATCCCCGGCTTCGGGAAATCCGGAATGGCGGCGATGTGATCCTTGAGGTCCATCGGCAGTCCTTGGTCAGGTTCAGGGATGGCGGCGAGTCGCGGCGTCGTCCTATAGCCGGACCTGCTGCGTTGCGCTAACCCGGGCGCCATGTCCCGACCGCTCGCCGCCACCCTGATGGGAATCCTCTTCATCATCGTCTATGTCGCGGCCGCGATCACGCTGCCTGACGTCCTGCCGAGCCACTGGGCCTTCCAGGCGCTGTATTTCGTGATCGCGGGGGTCGTCTGGGTATTTCCGGTGCGCTGGCTGATGCTGTGGAGCGTCCATAAGCGCTAACCCCTTCACAGAACCGTCACGCCTCTGCCACGGTACGGAAACGACGGGGGATTACCCCGCGCCCCACGGATGCGGAGTCCAAACAAATGAAACGTCGCTCACTTCTCTCCGGCGCGGCAGCGCTGGCCGCCGCCCCTGCTCTGCGCAGCGCCCCCGCCGCAGCCCAGGCGGAAAAGGTGAAGGTCGTCTTCTGGCACGCCATGACCGCGTCGCTGGGCGAGGAGGTCAACCGGCTCGCCACCGCGTTCAACCAGTCGCAGGCTCGCTTCGAGGTGCAGCCGGTGTTCAAGGGCACCTACGCCGAGACGCTGACAGCCGCCATCGCCGCCTTTCGCGGCGGCCAGGCGCCGAACCTGGTGCAGGTGTTCGAAGTCGGCACGGGGACGATGCTTGCGGCCGGCGCCGCGGTGAAGCCGGCCTGGCAGCTGATCCAGGAGACCGGGGCGGACATCAAGCCGGACGCCTACATCCCCGCCGTGCGCGGCTACTACAGCCTGGCCGATGGCCGCATGGCGTCGGTGCCGTTCAACTCCTCGACCGCCGTGATGTGGATCAACCAGGATGCGTTCGAGAAGGCCGGCCTGGACCCTGCCAAGCCGCCCGCGACCTACGACGAACTGACGCAGGCGGCGCAGACGCTGAAGGCCAAGTCGGGCGTCCCGATCGTGATCTCGACGGGCTGGTTCTCCTGGATCCATCTCGAGGAATACGCCGCGATCCACGACATCGCCTTCGCCAGCGATGGCGACGGCTTCGGCGGTCTCGGCGCGGAGCTGCAGATCAACAAGCCGAACTTCGTCAAGCAATTGCAGCGCTTCATGGACTGGCAGAAGGACGGGCTGTTCAAATACGGCGGCCGCGACGGCGCCGCCGACGGCACGTTCCTGTCGGGCCAGGCGGCGATTGGGTTCAACAGCTCCGGCGAGCGGGGCGACCTGGTCAAGAGCGCGCAGTTCAAATGGGCCAACGCCTTCCTTCCCTATGACCCGGCGATCATCAAGCAGCCGATCAACTCCATCATCGGCGGCGCCAGCGTCTGGACGATGACGGCGCCGAAGCGGCCGGAGGATGAATACAAGGCGGCGGCCGAGTTCCTCGCCTTCCTTGCCAAGCCCGAGAATGCCGCCGCCTGGCACCAGCACACCGGCTACGTGCCGGTCACGCTGGCGGGCTACGAGCTGTCCAAGCAGCAGGGCTTCTACGAGAAGAACGCCGGGACCGAGCTGCCTATCCAGCAACTCACGCGCGGCACGGTGACGCAGAACAGCCGCGGCCTGCGGCTCGGGCGCCTGCCGGAGATTCGCAACATCATCTACGAGGAAGTCGAGAAGGCGCTGCAGGGCCAGCAGACCGCCCAGGCCGCGCTGGACAGCGCCGCCACGCGCGGCAACCGCGTGCTGCGCGAGTTCGAGAAGTCCGCACGCACGTAGCATGCGCCGCACCATCTTCCCCGGCTGGCTGCTGCCGGTGGCGCTGGTGCTGCCGCAGCTTGCCATCACGGTCGTGTTCTTCCTGCTCCCGGCAGGCGAGGCGATCTGGTCGAGCCTGACGAGGACCGACCCGTTCGGGATCTCGTCGGTCTTCGTGGGCCTCGACAACTTCAGCGACCTGTTCGCCGATCCGCTGTATGTCGAGAGCATCTGGCGCACGCTCGGCTTCGTCGCCGCGGTGTGCGTGCTGTCGATGGGGCTGGCGCTGCTGCTGGCCGTGCTGGTGGAAAGCGTCGTCGCCGGCCGCGGCTTCTATCGCACGATGCTGATCTGGCCGTATGCCGTCGCACCCGCCGTGTCCGGGGTGATCTGGCTGTTCCTGCTGCACCCGCAGATCGGGCTGCTGGGGCGCTGGCTGAACCATCACGCCGGCTGGGACTACACGCTGAACGGCACGCAGTCGGCGCTGCTGGTGACGCTGGCGAGCGCGTGGAAGCAGGTCAGCTACAACTTCATCTTCTTCGTCGCCGGGCTGCAATCGATCCCGCGCACCGTGACGGAGGCCGCCCGCATGGACGGCGCCCGCGGCTGGCGGCGCTTCCGCACCATCACGCTGCCGCTGCTGATGCCGACGGTGTTCTTCCTGATCGTGGTGAACGTCGTCTATGCCGCGTTCGAGACGTTCGGCCCGATCTGGGCCCTGACCCAAGGCGGCCCCGGCAAGTCCACCGAGACGCTGCTGGTGAAGGTGTACCGGGACGGCGTGATCAACCTCGATCTCGGGTCCTCCGCCGCGCAGTCGGTCGTGCTGATGGTGGGCGTGATCGTGCTCACCTCCGTCCAGTTCCGCGTGCTGGGGCGGAAGTCGCCCTGAAAATCGCCCTGAATCGCGCGATCACCCACGCCACCCTCATCCTAGGCGTCCTGCTGTTCGCCCTGCCGCTCTGGATGTTGCTGGCCGGATCGACCCAGGACCCGGGGGCGATCGCACGGGGCGACATCTCGCTGGTCCCGGACCTGTCCCGGCTCGGCGTCTATGCGGACGTGCTGGTCCGTGGCGGATCGGGTGCCGCGCGGCCGGTGTGGCCGATGCTGCTGGTGTCGTTCGGCATGGCCCTGACGATCACGGTGGGCAAGATCACCATCTCCGTGCTGTCCGCCTACGCCGTGACGTTCTTCCGCTGGCCGCTGCGGATGGTGGCGTTCTGGATCATCTTCATCACGCTGATGCTGCCGGTCGAGGTGCGCATCATCCCGACCTACACGGTCATGGCCGGGTTCGGCATGATCAACACCTTCCAGGGCCTGACCATTCCGCTGATCGCATCCGCCACCGCGACGCTGCTGTTCCGCCAGGTGTTCCTCGCCGTGCCCGACGAGCTGATGGAAGCCGCGCGCATGGACGGCGCCGGGCCATGGCGCTTCCTGCGCGACATCCTGCTGCCCGTCTCCGCCGGCAACATTGCGGCCCTGTTCGTGATCCTGTTCGTATTCGGCTGGAACCAGTACCTCTGGCCGCTGCTGGTCGCGACCGATCCGCGGCTGGACACCATCGTCATCGGCATCGTGAAGATGATCGGCGTCGATACGCAGGTGGAGTGGAACCGCGTGATGGCCGCCGCCGTGCTGGCGCTGCTGCCGCCGGTGATCGTCGTGCTGCTCATGCAACGCTGGTTCGTCGCCGGCCTGACCGAAGGCGAGAAGTAGATGGCAACACTCCAGCTCGACGGACTGCGCAAGAGCTTCGGCGCCACGCAAATCCTGCAGGGCATCGACCTGACGCTGGCGGACGGCGAGATGCTGGTGATCGTCGGCGCCTCGGGCTGCGGCAAATCCACCCTGCTGCGCCTGGTGGCGGGTCTGGAAACGCCGACATCGGGCCGCGTCCTGCTCGACGGCCGCGACATCACCGACGCCGACCCGTCCGCACGCGACGCCGCCATGGTGTTCCAGAACTACGCGCTCTACCCGCACATGAGCGTGGCGGACAACATGGCGTACGGGCTGCGCATTCGCGGCCTGTCGAAAGACGCCATCCGCAGCAAGGTCGCCGAAACCGCGGCCCAGCTGGGCCTGAGCGAGCTGCTGACCCGGCGTCCGCGCCAGCTCTCCGGCGGGCAGCGGCAGCGGGTGGCGATGGGCCGGGCGATCGTCCGCGAGCCCAAGCTGTTCCTGTTCGACGAACCGCTGTCGAACCTCGATGCGGCGCTACGCGTGCAGATGCGCGCCGAAATCCGCCGTCTGCAGCGCAGGCTCGGCGTGACCAGCCTGTATGTCACGCACGACCAGGTGGAAGCGATGACCCTGGGCGACCGGCTGCTGGTGTTGCACGGCGGCGTCCCGGTTCAGTTGGCGCCGCCGATGGAGGTGTTCGCGAAGCCGGCCACGACCTATGTCGCCGGGTTCATCGGCGCGCCGGCCATGAACTTTTTGCCCGCGACGGTGGATGCGGGCGGCCGCGAGGCGCGGCTTGCATCGGGCCAGCCGTTGACGCTGCCAAGCCCGGCCGGGCCAGGAAGCGCCATCACCATCGGCATCCGGCCGGAAAACGTTGCCATCGAACCCGGCGGCCTGGCCGTGACCGTGGACCTTGTGGAGCCGTTGGGCTCCGAGACCCTGGTTCACGGGCATCTTGCCGACGGCACGCCCCTGATGGTGAAGCAGGCAGGCGCACTGCCGATCGGGGAGGTCCTGTTCGTGGCGTTGCCTGCCGCGATGCTTCACATCTTCGGTTCAGACGGGCGGCGCCTCAACTGATCAGGAGACGCTGGCCTGCAGCTCCCAACTCGTCTTGCTGCGCCCGAGACGCCGGATCGTGTACTCGACATGCTGCACGCCGAAATCGAGGTTGACGCTGGCACGGCAGACCCGGTTGTCGCCGCCTGGCGACGCATCCGAGCCAACCCCGCTCAACCCGATGACCTTGGCACTGCTCTGCCGGGTCAGCAGGCCCTCGACGGCCTGCACGATCGTGCGGTCCTCGCAATTCGGCAGGGTGGCCGAGTCCTCACGGATCGTGGCTGTCGCCCCAGGCGTGAGCTGCGCGGACCTCAGGTTTTGCGGCGCTTGCTCTTTGGACGGCATCAAGCCTGTGACGATGCCACCGACCAAAACAGCGAAAGCAACCACACCGACGATGATTTGCCGCCGGTTTGCCGCCCGTATGTCGCGCGTAGCGTTTTCACCCATGAGAATTTCTCCCGCTGCCGAGAAATTAACATCTCTTTAAGGCAGACCTATGGCGCGTTTCGGTCACGAAAGCGGCACAAGGCGGGAGGGGAGTTGGTCGGAGCGAGAGGATTCGAACCTCCGGCCTCTGGCTCCCGAAGCAAGCGCTCTACCAGGCTGAGCTACGCTCCGACCGAGCCCGGCCTATAAGCCTCGGCGTGCCAGGGCGCAAGACACCCGCCGGCTACAGTCGCGATGAACCTGCAGGAGCGCCGGCCACTCCGATCCCGGCTGTGACGTCCCGCGCGGGCATGGTCAGCAGCCTGCGCAGAACGGCGGGCACGTCGGGCACGACCTCATACAAGGCGCGCGCCGAGCTGTCGGCGAAGCCCGTCGTGACGAAACCGTTGAGCACATTGATGATGCCGGTGCCCCAGCCATTGATGTTGGCGATGATCACCGGCCGGTCGTGCAAACCCAATTGCCGCCACGTGATCACTTCGACGGTCTCGTCCAGCGTGCCGAGCCCGCCGGGCAGGGTGACGAACGCGTCGGCGTGCTGGAACATCAGCGCCTTGCGCGAGTGCATGCTGTCGGTCACGTGCAAATCGGTCACGCCGGGATGGGCGACTTCACGCGCCCGCAGGAAGTCCGGGATGATCCCGGTCACTGCGCCGCCGGCCGCCAATGCGCCATCCGCGACCGCACCCATCAGCCCGACCCGGCCGCCGCCATAGATCAGGCGGATGCCGGACGAGGCGAGCCCGCGGCCCAGCGCCTCCGCCGCGGCACGCCAAGCCGGGTCGGTGCCGACGCGCGAGCCGCAGAACACCACGACGGAGCTGATATTGGCTGGCATACGCTTCAATGACCCACCGGATGACCTGACGAGAAACCTCTGCCGCGAAAGCCGGGCGCTGTCATGTAGTTTCCTCGTTGTTTCGCTTGGCAGAATTGCTCGGAGGATGACACGATCATTCGGTCAACGTGAGGGTTCGGTTTCCATGAAGGCATTGGTGATCTACGGCGTCGCGCTGGCGGTGAGCTTGACGGGCCTGGCGAAGGCGGCGGACGTGACACTGCCGTCCGACCAGGTGATCGCGGCGCGGCAGGCCGGGTTTGACCTGCAGCAGGGCGTTGCCGCGGCGATGAAGGCGGGCGTGGCGTCCGGCGCGGACGTCAAGCAATACGTCGATGGCGCCAAGGGCATCGCGAGCTGGGGCAAAGTGATCCCGGCCATGTTCCCGGCCGGCACCGAATCCGGTCACGACACCAAGGCCAAGCCGGAGATCTGGTCCGACAAGGCCGGGTTCCAGAAGGCCGCCGACAATCTGGTCACGCAAGCCGACAAGCTGGTCACCCTGGCGGATGCCGGCGACAAGGACGGTTTCGCCGCCCAGTTCAAGGAAACCGCCGCCGCCTGCGGCGCCTGCCACAAGCAATACAAGAACCGGTAACGCCGGCCGTCATCGCAGCGGACGAACGCCTACACCCGGGTCGCGAGCACCCACACCACGCACCCCGCCAACGCCACCAGCATCAACGCCAGCAGCGGCGAGACCATCCGCGGCTGGCGTGTTGCGCCGGGCAACCGCTTGCGGCCGGTGATCATCGGCCGGAGCAGATTGTGCTTCTTGATCGTGGCGTAGGCGATGATGGCCAGCACATGAAGCGCGCTCAGGCCGAGAATGACGTAGAAATTGGCGGCATGCAGCGCCGTCAGCTCGTCGCTCGTGGCCTTGCTGACAAAATGCGCCAGCGGACCTTCGTGCACCACGTCGTCATTGCTGAACAGGCCGAGCCCGACCTGGAGCGCCAGGTCACCCAGCAGGATCAGCACCATCCAGCCGCCCGCCGCATTATGTCCGATCTGGTCGTCCGGCTCGGCTTTGGTGAACTGGGCCAAATGCCGGAACCCGGCGATCGGGCTGCGCAGGAACTGGCTGAACCGCGACGTCTCGCTGCCGACGAAGCCCCAGGCAAGCCGGAACAGCAGCAAGGCCAGCAGCGTGTAGCCGGACAGGAAGTGCAGGTCGATCCGGTCGAACTGGTACGTCAGATAGCTCGCGGCGATCAGCAGCACGATCGCCCAATGGAACAGCCGGGTCGGCGCATCCCAGACCTTCATCGATAGCCGCAGCACCGTCTGCCGTGCGCGTGGCCGTCTTACACCGCTCATGCCCGTCCCCGATCCGTTCGCAACCGGCTATGCCATGACGGGAGCAGGGTTGGAACATCGCGCCCAAACCGGTCACCGGCTGTTGCAGCAATGTGCCGTCTCCGTTACGAGTTTTCGATGCGTTCCGTCTCCCCGTCGCGGCTCCGCCTGCCCATGATCGGCGTGGCCGTGGCGGGCGTGGCACTTTCCGCCTGGATGGCCTGGCGCTCGGTGCCTCCCGCACCCCAGGCCGCACGACCGGCCAGCGCACCGCCAGCCGCGCAGCCCGCGCCGCAAGCCGCTGCCGCTGCGGCGCCGAGCTTCGACATCGTTCGCGTGGCGCCCGACGGCAGCACCGTGCTGGCCGGGCGGGCGGAACCGGGCGCCGCCGTCACCGTGCAGCAGAATGGCCGGACCCTGGCGGAGGCAAAGGCCGACCCGAACGGCGCATGGGTGATGGTGCCGGATGCGAAGCTGCCCGCAGGCCCGGGCGAACTGACGCTCAGTGCGCGGCAGCCGGATGGGCAGGTGGCGGTGGCGGACGCGCCCGTGGTGTTCGTGGTGCCGCCACGCGCGGACGCCAACGGCACGGCCGCAGCCAGCCCAGCCATGGCGCTGCTGGCCCCGCCTGCCGCGCCGTCCAGGCTGCTGCAAGCACCGGGTCCGGCCAAGCCGGCCGGGCTTGGCGTCGGCACGGTGGACTATGACGAGCATGGCGCCATCCGCTTCAGCGGGTCCGCCCCGCCGAACGCGCCGGTTCGCGTCTATGTGGACAACGGCAAGGTGGGCGACGCCACGGCCGGCCCGGATGGGCGCTGGGCCATCTCCCCGCCGGACGAGGTGCGGCCCGGCGTGCACGAACTCCGGCTGGATCAGCTCACGCCCCGCGGCCAGGTCGCGGCGCGGGTGGAGCTGCCGTTCCAGCGGGAGGTGCTTGCGGCGGCACAGGTGTCGCCAGGGCAGATCGTGGTCCAGCCGGGGCAAAACCTGTGGCGGCTTGCCCGCAACGTGTACGGCAGCGGGATCCGCTATACGGTGATCTTCCTCGCGAACCGGGGCCAGATTCGCGATGCAAGGCTGATCTACCCCGGCCAGGTGTTCACCACGCCCGACGAGGCCGGGAGCGGGCCGGCGCGCTAGGCTTGCCGCCAGGGGGTGCAAACCGCATAACCGCGCCGCTTATATCAGTGTCTTATCAACGTCCGATCGCCACTATGACCCTCGCCCAAACTCTTCGCGCCGTTTTCGCCCCGCCGCACCGCGCGGGCTACCCGTTCATCGCGGGGGCTGCCGTGCTGGCGCTCATCGGCCTGTTCGTCAGCAAGTTCCTGTTCTGGCCCGCGGCGATCCTCACGGCCTTCTGCCTCTACTTCTTCCGCGATCCGGAGCGCACACCGCCCGGGCGTCCCGGCGCACTGGTGTCCGCTGCGGATGGCCGGGTCGTATCGGTGTCGCTGGCGGTGCCGCCGGAGGAACTCGGGCTCGGCCCGGCGCCGCGCTGGCGGGTCGCCACCTTCCTCTCGGTGCTGAACGTGCACGTGAACCGCATGCCGGCGGATGGCGTGGTGACGCGCATCGCCTATCGGCACGGCGCGTTTCTTAGCGCCAGCCTGGACAAAGCGAGCGACCAGAACGAGCGCAATGCCCTGGCTTTGCGCCTGCCCGACGGTCGGTCCATCGCAATCGTGCAAATCGCCGGATTGATCGCGCGCCGCATCCTGTGCGGCGTGCACGAAGGTGAGACAGTCCGGGCCGGCAGCCGGTTCGGCATCATCCGCTTCGGCAGCCGCACCGACGTCTATCTGCCGGAAGGCGTTCGGCCGCTGGTGACGGCCGGCCAGACCATGGTGGGCGGCGAGACGGTCCTTGCCGAGCTGGTTCCGCTCGCATCGCCCTCCATCGGGCCGGCGCCGACCGCGGCAGAGATCGCCGGCGTCGCGTGAGCGGACTCGACCGTCCGCGGCGGCTGCGCCGCCGGGTTCGCCAGCGGCCCCGCTACAAGGGTCCGTCGTTCAACCGGATGATCCCGAACCTGATGACGCTGCTTGGCCTGTGCGCCGGGCTGACGTCGATGCGGTTCGCCCTGGATGGCCGGTGGGGCGATGCCGCCGTCTCCCTCGTCGTGGCCGGGGCGATCGATGGGCTGGACGGGCGGCTGGCCCGGCTGCTGAAGGCGACGTCTCGCTTCGGCGCTGAATTCGACAGCCTGGCGGACTTCCTGTGCTTCGGCGTGGCGCCCGCCTTCATCCTCTATCTATGGTCGCTGCGGGTCGCGAACGGCTACGGTTTTGCTCCCTGCCTGATGTTCAGCGTGTGCATGGCGCTGCGCCTGGCCCGCTTCAACGCGATGATCGATGAGGCGCCTAGCCCGGCGTTTGCGCAGTCGTTCTTCACCGGCGTGGGGGGGG
>CAZZVB010000102.1:0-15492 GCA_964657445.1 uncultured Burkholderiaceae bacterium
CGCACCGTGCAGCCCAGCGCGCCCGGCCGCCCCGGCACCTCATGCACCTCGATCCCGGCGTCACGCAGGGGAAAACGGGCACGCATCTCATCCGTTGCGCCGTCCGAGCCGAGGCAGTAGCTGGCGAGCCAGCGGCTGAGCTGGCGCTGCACGTCACTGGCGCCGACATAGCCGCCGACCTGGTCGCGCATCATGACCAGCAGGAAATGCGCGAAGCGGGACACGCACAGCACGTACTGCAGCATGGAGGAAATGCGGGCGTTCCACGTCGCCTCCGCCCGGTCGAAGCGGGCCGGCATGTGCAGCGAGGCGTTGCTGTTGAACAGCAGGAATGTCGTGTAGGGCGCCACGCTGACCGGCACCAGCCCGGCGTCGCTAAGCACTTGTTCCTGCAACCCGGTCAGCCGGACTTCCACCGGCGCCTGGGCGGCGATCCCATGCGCGTCGGTTTGGAACGAGTAGGCGGGAAGTTCCGTCACCAGGCCGCCGCCGACCCGGTCCTGAGGGACGCCGCGCAGGTCGGCGAACCACCCGCTTTGGTCGTAGCGGCGCAGCACAGTTATGGCGAAGGCGAAGGCGGCATTGCCCCACAGCAACCCCTCGCCTTCGCCTCCAATATCCTCGACGTAGCGGAAGCCATCGATCCGTGTGCGGACATCCGGGCTCCAGGATTGCCGCAGCAGGATGCGCGGCAGCATCAACCCGATGAACCGCGTGTCCTCCCGTTGTCGAAGCGCGCGCCAACGTGCGTAGGGCAGGCCTTCGAACGCGGTGGACGCATCCAGTCCGGTGCCGAATGCGGCGAAGCTTTCAATGTCCAGCAACGCGGGCGCGGCCCCCATGACGATGGGGCAAAACGCGGCGGCGGCGACTGCGGCCAGGCCCTGCAAAACCGTCACATCGTCCACCCCGCCGCCCGCGCTGGTGCGGTGGGATACGGCGAAGTCGGCCACGATCAAGCCGGAAGGCTGGCCGCCTGGCGTGCCGATTTCGTCGCTGTAAATCAGCCGGAAGACGTTGCTCTGGTCGAACTCCACCGCTTGGTCGAGGTCGCGCGCGATCTCCGCCCACGTAACATCCAGCATGCGCAAACGGCTTTGACGCACCTGCCCGGCCACCCCGGCCAGGAGCGCCAGCCCGCGCCATGAGGCCTCCAGCGCCTGGAATTCCGGCGCATGCAGCACGGCGTCCAGTTGCCGGGATACGGCCGCATCGATCCCGGCGATCAACCGGTCGATCCGGGCACAGATGCGCGCCCGGCCGGCCGTTTGCTCGGAGGCAGCCATGGCCGGCGCGGCCGGACCGGTGCCGGCTGCATCGACCACGCCAGCGCCTTCGCCTCGCGGCGGCGGCTGCAGAAGACCGAAGCCGGCCATACCCGACAGTTCCCCTGCTCAGCTTGCCTTGGGTATGCGCGTGACCAGCCGCATCGACGTGGTCAGTTCCTCGAGTTGCAGCCAGGGACGCAGCCAGGCCACGGCGTTGTAGGAGCCCGGGCGACCCGGAATTTCTCGCACCGTGACCTTCGCCTCACGCAGCGGGTAGAGCAGCTTCATCTCCGAACCGGGGTTCTGGTTGGAGTTGGCGTAGTTCTGGATCCAGCGGTTGAGCCACTGCTCGCATTCCGCCACCTCCATGAAGGAGCCGATCTTGTCCCGCCCGATCACCTTGAGGTAGTGGGCGAAGCGCGACGTGGCCATGAGGTATGGCAGACGGGCCGATATCGCGGCGTTGTCGGTGGCCTCCGGGCGATCGTACTTCTTGGGTTTATGCGTGGTCTGCGCGCCGAAGAACACGGCAAAGTCGGTATTCTTGTAGTGGCACAAGGGCAAGAAGCCGAGCCGACCCAGTTCGTTGTCACGCCGGTCGGTGATGCCGACTTCGGTGGGGCATTTCAGGTCGGCATCGCCATCGTCGCTGCTGAACACATGCATAGGCAAGGATTCAACCTTGCCCCCGTTTTCCGCCCCGCGGATCGCTGTGCACCAGCCATGCTTGGCGAAGGCGTCAGTCAGCTTCGTGCCGAGCACGAAGGCCGCGTTCATCCAGCAATACTCGTCATGGGGCAAGGCCTGCACGGCGCTGTTTGCACCAAGCGCGCCTTCCTCGAAATTGAACTCGTCAATGGGCTTCGTTTCGCGTCCGTAGGGCAGGCGCGCCAGCACACGTGGCAACGCCAAGGTCACGAAGCGCGAATCCTCGCTTTCGCGGTAGCTACGCCAGCTTGCGTATTCGATTGTCTCGAAGATTTTCTCGAGGTCCCGCGGACGCGACAGCTCGCTGAAGTTCTTGAACCCGAAAAGGTCGGGGCTCGCGGCCGAGATGAACGGGCAGAAGCCAGCGGCCGCAACCATCGACATGCCGCGCAGCATGTCGATGTCCTCGGGATGCTTGCTGAATTCATAGTTGCCGATCATGGCGCCGTAGGGCTCGCCACCGGGCGTGCCGAATTCGTTCTCATAGATGGATTTGAAGATTGAGCTCTGGTCGAATTCGACAGCCTTGGACAGGTCGCGGCTGATGTCCTTCTTGCTCGCGTTCAGCACCTTGATCTTGAGATTGGCGCTGGTTTCGCTGTTCATCACCAGGTATTTCAGTCCGCGCCAGCTTCCCTCGAGCTTCACGAACTCCGGGTGATGCATCACCGCGGCGAGTTGTTCCGAAAGCCGTTTGTCCAGGGCCGAGATGGCCTTGTTGATCGTGACAGTCAGGTTGCGGCTGTACGTCACCGTTCCTGACAGCGCTTCTTCGGTCAGCGTCCGCAGCAGGACTTCCGTCCGGTCGGGTTCGGTCTGCTTGGTCGCCGCGATCGCGCGCTCAAGCAGGCTGGACGGCGCCGGTGCCTGGGTCTGAGCGACCGGCGGCGCCGTGCGTTCAGTTCCGCTCATGCTGCGCTCTCCGGCGCGCGCTCGGACAATTCGCTGGCCAAGCGGCGCATTTCCTCATCGCTCTGGAGGATCTGCTCGAGAAGGCTTTCCAACTCTTCCGAGCGGTCGGCCTTCGCCAGCAAGTCCCGCAATTGATTGCGTTTTTCCAGCAAGGTTTTGAGCGCGGGGATCTGATCGGCAACCCGGGCCGGTTCGAAATCGTCCATCGAGTGGAACTTGAGGTTGATCGGTATCTCGCTGCCGTCGCCGCGCAGCGTGTTGGACACACGCAGTTGCAAACCTGGCGTCATGCGGGCGAGAACGTCGTCGAAATTATCACGATCGATCTGCACGAACTTGCGATCCCGAAGCGGCTTCAACGGTTCGGTCGGATGGCCCGAAAAGTCGCCCAGCACGCCGACGACGAACGGCAACTCTTTCTCGACTTCCGCCCCTTCCGTTTCCACCTCGTACTTGATGTGGACACGCGGGCGACGAACGCGCTCAAGCTTGTCATGTACGCTGGCCATGGAGTCCTCCTGCGATCGGGGTCGGCTGGATCGGGCTTAAGTTACGTTTGGGTCAGTCAGGGCGGATGCCGGCCCGGTCGAGATAGATCTGCCGGTTTGCCTCGTCCGGAATAAGCTCGGCAAGCAGATCCATCAACGGGATGCGCGCCCTCCGGATCAGGGTCTCAAGAGAATACGCCGTCGGCGCGTTCGGTTCATGCTCACGAAAAAACATTGCTATACGTGATAGTTCCCGAAGTGCGTCATCCCGTGACCGTAGCGGCTGCGGAAGTCCATCACTTTTGCTTTCGTTCACTGGAGCTTGTTCAGCGACGTCGGGTGGAGGCTCAGCCGGCGCTGCCGTGACGGTGCGTTCGGCAACCTTGCCCAGCCCCGCTAGCGCATCCGCCGCCACATCACGCATCGCGTCCTTCGCATCTTCGAGGACGCCGCGGATCGCCGACGATTGAGGAGCGTCCTCTCCACAATGCTCATCAAGCAGGGCAACGAGCTTGCCGTATTCGCTCAGGGCCAGGTCGATATTCTGGAATATCTCGATCAAGGCATCCGGCGCCGAGTTGCGAACGGCCGCCTTCAGTGCGACGGCCTCCGGCGCAGCAGGCCCCCGCTTTCGCATGACCATATAATGCCAAAGTCCGGCGGCCTCCCCGCTGGAAGGCGATGTCAGCGGCGCGAGCCGCATCGGCTGAATGAGTGAACCGTCAGCGCCTGACCCGTTCAGTCCAGCAACGGGCGCGACTTTCGTTCCCAAATCCTCGGAGTCGATCGAATGAAGATCGTCCCAATACCTTGCAACCAATTCGTGCAGCACAGTCATGGCGCTGCGAAGACCTGCAAACCCATCCAATCGGATCGAGGCCTCTACCAGCCACGCCGCGACTTCGATGTCCTTGCTGATGTCCCGCAGAATGGTTTGTGACAGTTCACTGACGACGCGCCACTCCGGCGCGAGCGCCGGACGCTCAATCTCGGACTCGGCCTGACGTTCATACAGCCGCGCCGCCGACCGGGCATCTTTGAGCTTGAAATACAATGGAGTGGCTGCAGCGTCCTCACGGATATTGCATCCTGTGGCTGCATTCGGACGAATTGGCGCAATCAGAAGTTCTATGTTTGATATCAAGCCGCCGACCCCCAGGCTTTGTGACGCTATACGATAGGATGGGCGTGAGCAAACAGGACGCTTGGTCTAGATAACGAATCTGTTTGTTTACGATATGTGGGTTGGTAACGGTTTTTTGCAGAGAATTCCGTTCCGCAAACCGCTGTTCAAAGATAGTGTAGGACTGCGGGAGCCAGCAAGGATGTTTGTATGTCAGCTGACTATGGCGGGAACAAATCTTGTGTTGCTTCAATGACGATTTGCTTCCGTAAGTGCGTCTTGTTGTCGGCATCATTTGTTTGTATTTCGATCATCGAACGCCTGGTCTGACTAAGTGACGATTGATCTGCGACGGCTTGTGGACGTGCTGGAACCGCCATGCCGCAATGCATTGGAGGGTGCGGTCGGCTTAGCGCTAGCAAACGGGCATGCCTCGGTTTCCGTTGGGCATTGGTTGCAAAAGCTGCTTGAGGCGGACGGTCCGCTTGCAACCGAACTGTCTCATAAGGTTGAACTCGGCCGGGTGACCGCTGAGATCACAGCATCTTTGGCGCGCGAACAACGTGCATCCGGTTCGCCCGCGTTATCACCGAACCTCATCGTATGGATCCGGGAGGCCTTTCTCGGCGCATCGCTGCAGTGCGGCCGCGCGCTTGTCGGTGAACTCGATCTCGGTGAGGCGTTACTGACCGAGCCAACGTTGCGTGCAGTGGCCCTCGATACCGCACCAAGTTTGCAGCGTTGCGACCCGGCGGCGTTTGCCGCCGCGGCGTTGTCCGCACCCGGAAACGGACCTGACGACAATCGAGCACAACGCGCCACGCCTTCCGGAAACGAGTTGGCCAAATACACGGTCGACCTCACCGCCCAGGCCCGCAGTGGCGCAATCGATCCCGTTATCGGGCGTGAGAGTGAGATCCGTCAGGTCGTCGATATCCTAAGCCGCCGCCGCCAGAACAACCCGATCCTCGTCGGCGAAGCGGGGGTCGGAAAGACGGCAATCGTCGAGGGCTTTGCGTTGCGCGTCGCCGCGGGCGACGTCCCTCCCGCTTTGCGCGACATTAACGTATTGTCGCTCGATCTCGGTCTGCTGCAGGCCGGCGCCGGCGCACGCGGCGAGTTCGAGGCCAGGCTGAAGGGCGTCATCTCGGCCGTGAAAACGTCGCCTGTGCCGGTGATTTTGTTCATCGATGAGGCGCATACCCTGATCGGCGCGGGCGGACAGGCCGGCCAGGGCGACGCCGCCAACATGATCAAGCCGGAGCTTGCCCGCGGTGAGCTACGAACGATCGCGGCAACGACATGGGCGGAATATAAAAAGTATTTCGAACGCGATGCAGCGCTGACGCGCCGGTTTCAGGCGATCAATGTCGTCGAACCGGCCACCGATATCGCCATCGCCATGATGCGCGGCCTTGTGCCCGCCCTGGAGAAACATCACGGCGTTCGAATCACCGAAGCCGCTTTGGACGCTTCGGTGCGGCTATCGGCGCGCTACATCCCGGCGCGCCAGCTTCCCGACAAATCCGTAAGCTTGCTTGATACGGCCGCGGCGTCGGTCGCGTTATCGCGCACGACACCGCCAGCCGCTGTCGAGGATGCCGAGCAGAGGCTCGCGCGATTGCGGACCGAATTGGCGTCCGTCCAACGCGAGGGGTCGCGAGACCGCGCCGCGGAATTGGAGGCCGGGATCGCCCTCGCGACAGCCGAAGCAACGGGCCTGCGCACGCGCTGGGAGACTGCTTGCGATCTCGTTCGCAGACTGGAAGCTGGCGCCGGCAGCGATGCGGAGGAGACACTCCGGCACGAACTCGCGGCGCTTCAAGGCGACGACCCGATGGTGTCGTCCGACGTTGGGCGGGACGCCGTTGCGGCCGTTGTGACGCGTTGGACCGGCATTCCGGTCGGACGGGTGTTGCGCGACGGCTTGGATGGCGTGCTCTCGCTGGAACAGGCGTTACGCCGCCGGGTCATCGGTCAGGACCATGCCATCCGGGCAGTGACCGACGCCGTGCAAGTGTCGCGTGCGCGCTTGACCGATCCGCGCAAACCGGCTGGCGTATTCCTCCTCGTCGGCACCAGCGGTGTAGGCAAGACGGAAACGGCGCTGGCACTGGCCGAGCAGCTCTATGGTGGCGCCCAGAGCCTGACCACCGTGAACCTGTCTGAATTTAAGGAAGAACATAAGGTCTCGATGCTAGTCGGTTCACCACCCGGCTATGTCGGCTACGGAGAAGGCGGCGTTTTGACGGAAGCGGTTCGCCGCCGCCCCTACGGCGTGCTTCTGCTGGACGAGGTCGAGAAGGCACATCCGGGCGTGCAGGATGTCTTCTATCAAGTTTTTGACAAGGGGTCGTTGCGTGACGGTGAAGGGCGGGATATCGATTTCCGCAACGTGCTTATTCTGCTCACCGCCAACGTCGGCAGCGAACTGCTGGCTGCCCTCGCCGCAGATCCTGATACGATGCCCGACGCCGCCGCGATCGAGACGATGTTGCGGCCGGAACTGCTGAAGGTGTTCAAGCCGGCGTTTCTCGGCCGGGTTACGGTCATTCCCTATCTGCCACTCTCCACTGAGACTTTTGCGCGCGTTGTGGACTTGCAACTCGAACGGGTGCGGGCGCGGGCAGCGGAAGCCTACGGCGCCGATATCGTATTCGCACCGGGCCTCACCAAACACCTCGGTGAACGCGCGGCTGGCACCGAGGTGGGTGCGCGAGCGATCGAGCAGATTATTGCACGAGAGTTGCTGCCGCTGCTTTCCCGACACTTTTTGCTGGGCATGAAGAAGGTCGGCCCTAACGATGCCGTCCTCGTCCAGCTTGACGATGCCGGGCGCTTCGTCCTCTCACAGGGATCGTCTCCGGCAGAAGGCCAGGCTGGCCCGACGCAGGCGGCGGCGCTCGCATACGCGGCGGGGACCCCATGATGGGTCGCTTCCGTGGACCAACCCTCCACGACATCGGGTCGGGAGTGGCCTTGCAACTCCAGAGTGAATGCCGATCAGCGGCGCTTCTGTAGAAGGAATCCTCCATGCCGATCTATTTGCAACTAACCGGCGGCGAACAGCCCATCACTGGCGACGCGACGCAGACCGATCACCAGGGCTGGATGGACATCACGTCCATGCACTGGCAGGTCAGCCGTAACGTGAGCACCACGGTGGGCGCGTCTGCAAACCGGGAAGCCTCGGAACCGAACCTCAGCGAAGTCACGCTCACCAAGATCAGCGACAGCTCCCATGCCGCGCTATATCAAGCAGCGACGACCGGCAAGCAGCCCATGACGGCGACCATCGACCTCGTCAACACCGGCAATCCCGGCGCCGTGTATTGCCAATACATCCTGTCCAACACGCTGATTTCAGGCTTCACCGCTGGCTCGTCCGGTGACCGGCCGACCGAGACGATCACGCTGAACTTCACGCAAAAGCAGGTGAACTACACGAAGGAGAGCGCGTCCGGCGATCCGACGGTGTCGCGTGCCCAGTACAACCAGGCCACTGCGCAGGCCAGCTGATGACCCGGCGGCGGGCGGTACGGTTGCGGCTGCCCGCCGCCTCTCACCTTCAAGGACATACTGGTGGCTGACACGCTCGCAGCAGACGACCTTTGGGCTGCGGGCAAGCTGTCGGAAGATCAGGCAGAGATGGTCCTCGAAGCCGTCGATGCGGCGTTCACGCACGTGACGTTCGCCCGTTACGGCGGCGCCATTGTCTGCGTGATCGCCAAGGATGGCGATTATCGGCCGGAGCAACTCCTGCGCCAGTCGCCAGGCGGCCAGGGCCAAACGCTTAGCCTTGAAATTCATGCCCCTGGCGGCGGCGATGCGCCGCCGGGCCTAGGCCGCAGCCGGGGCATGTTCCTGACCCCGATCGGGACTATCACGCTCGACGCTGCGGCAGTGCGGGATGTTCATGTGTTGACCGAGGTTTTCGACTGCCATGACCCCAACGAGCACGCCGAAGCGGACGCCCTTCACGAAGGCGTTCTGCTAGCGCAACCCGACGGGTTCAGCGCCGGCGCGACGCCCGGCAGTGGCCTGGTCGTCGTCCGAAGCTCGCAATCGCAAGCTGAAATGGCGGCAGCGGATGAACGTCGCGGCTGGCTTCCGCGTGCGCAGCGCACCAACACCAGCCGTTCGCTCGGGATTGGAAGCAACGGTCACCAACGTGCCAGCGTGTCGGCGCTGCGCCTGCCGGTCGCTACGCCTCTGCTGAGCACGTTGGGCCGCGCGATCTCGGGGCAACGGCTCGGTGGCGCCATCGCGCGCATCGCCCTGGCCGTGGACGCCAGCGCGGCGACGTTATGACGGACGTCGCCTACACCCAGACCGAACGGCAACTCGCCATCCAAACGTCGCTCGGGACCGACGTTCTGCTGATGGAGGGCATGGATGGCAGCGAGCAACTCTCCTCGCCCTTCGCGTTCAGCCTGCGCGTGCGCGCGTTCAACGATTCCATCGATCCGGGCCAACTGATCACCAAGCCGGTCGATTGGCAGCTTCGCCTCGAAAATGACAGTTGGCGCTATTTCAACGGCATGGTCGCGAATTACAGCGGTGGCGAGGCAATGAGCCGCGGCCAGCGATCCTACGTGCTGATGGTGGTGCCGTGGCTGTGGTTCCTGCAACACCGGCAGGACAGCCGCGTGTTCCAGAACCAGACTGTCGTTCAGATCGCCACACAAATCTTTTCCGAACTGGGCTATAACGACTTCGACACCAGCGGCCTGGCCCAGCAATACCAACCGCGACTCTATTGCGTGCAGTACCGTGAGACGGACTTCAACTTCGTCTCGCGCCTGTTCGAGGAAGAGGGCATTTTCTACTATTTCCGTCATGAACAGGGAAAGCACACCCTGATGCTGTGCGACGGGATCCACGCCTACAAAGACCTTCCGGACGGTTCGCTGCCCTACAATCCGCCTGGCATCTTCAAGAACAGCGTCACCAGCTGGACGCACCACCTCTCGTTCCGCTCCGGCAAGACCACGACGTCGGATTACGACTTCCAGAACCCGAACAACTCGCTGCTCACCAGCACCAGCGGCCTCAACCCCGTCCCGCAGGCGTCGCAGTTCGAAATCTTCGACTATCCCGGCCGCTACATCCACCGCGAACGGGGCGAGGGTGTCAGCAAGCGGCTGATGGCTGGGCACGAGAAGGGCCAGGACACCATCTCCAGCGCGAGCCAGGCCAAGACGCTGTTTGCCGATGGACGGTTCCAGTTGGAAGCGCACCCGATTGCCGCCGAGAACATCAAATACGTCATCGCCTCCGTCACACATCACGCCACCGACCCTAGTTTCGAGAGCGTTGGCAAGGGCGCGCCTAAGTATCAGAACACGTTCACCTGCCTGCCCGCCAATGTGGCCTACGTGCCGGAGCAGCGGACGGAAAAGCCCGTCATTCCCGGCATCCAAAGCGCCGTCGTCACCGGGCCGCCCGGCGAGGAGATCTACACGGACCGCTATGGCCGGGTAAAGGTGCAGTTCCATTGGGACCGCAAGGGCCAATCGAACGAAAACAGCTCCTGCTGGTTGCGCGTGTCGCAGCCATGGGCCGGCAAGGGATTCGGCGCACAGACCATTCCGCGCATTGGCATGGAGGTGCTGGTGGGCTTCCTGGAGGGCGACCCGGATCAACCGGTCGTCACCGGTGTGCTGCCGAACGCCACGACCATCCCGTCGCTCAACCTACCCGCCGAGAAGGAGCGCACATCCTTCCGCACGAGCAGCAGCCCGGGCGGCGGCGGTTTCAACGAATTCACGATGGAAGACAAGAAAGGGTCCGAGGAAATCTTCCTGCAGGCGCAGAAGGATTTCGCGGAGATCATCAACCACAACCGCTTGTCCACCGTCGGCAACGTGAATTTCCAGCAAACCGGAACCATCTGGTCCAGCCGCGTGCACAACAGCCTTATCGAGCAGACGCAAGATCACATCCTGATCAAACACGTGAACAGCCAAATCTATCTGGACGACAATTGTGTGAAGATCACGTTCGGCCCAGACCATGTGCTGACGCTGGATGCCAATGGAATCCACCTGCATTCCGCCGCCCGCGTCGATGCGTCGCAGGGTGGCCCCGGCGAGGCTGCAAACTGGGTGTCGATCACCGGGTCCGGCGTGGATACCCATGGCCAGGCAGTCCATCTGACGGCGGGTGCCGGCGGCGCCACGAAGATCGAAATGGCCGATGCCGGCATTGCTGAAACTGGTTCCAAGATCTGGCTTAATTCGTGAGGCGATAGGAATGCCCTTTCCCGGTTCGACCGTGATCGCCCCTGTGATGGCATCCCGCCAGGGTATGATGAACCTCGCCTTCCACCAGGTGAGCGATCAGGCGAGCCCTGTCGTGCAGACGTTCGCCGGCGCGTTGACCGGCAAGGGTTCGGGATTGCTGACGCCGGTCACTCAGTCGGCGAGCGGCGTCGCGCAAAGCCAGATGCAGCAGGCAGCGCAGGCGCCGGGCCGGGCCATGCTGATCGGCGGCAGCGAGTTTTGGGCCGCCGGCAGCAGCACGGGCGTAATGCAGGGCGCGGGCGCACCCGGCAACGGCGCCGCCAGCGCGATGTCCACCGCAGCCGGCATGCTCGGCGGACCCGGCGCCGGTGCGCCCGGCATGGCGGCGGCGCAATCGATGATGGGTTCGGCCGCAGGTTCGTTGGGCAGCGCTGCGGCGGCGGCAGGCTCCAGCCTCGGCGCTGCATCGGGCGCGGCCGGAGGAACGGCCGGCAGCGCCGCGGCGTCAGCGGCGGCTAGTGCGCTGGGCGGCAGCGGGATGTCCAGCCAGGGAAGCATCATGCCGGGTCAACGCCCGGCCCCGCCGCAATTCACGGCCCTGCCGACCATTCCGTCCGTGCCCCGCTTGCAGGATGTCGCGTCCCGTCTCGGCGCGATGGCCGGCCCGGCGGCACCGCTGGTCAACAGACTGATGGGCGGCGGCGCGGCCGATGACGCCGTCGTCAAACCGGTTTCGCAGTTCGCCGGCAGCGTCGCGAACACGTCCGCCGAAGCAGCCCGCGGCCTCTGACCGTGCCTCAGGAATGCCGCGGGCGGGACTTCGTGTTCACCGTCCCCGATGACTGGGTGGAACGGTCGATGATCGGCTTTTCTGCCCCTGCCTCGCCATCGCGGCCAATGACGCCGAACATCCTCGTCTCCGTGGACCAAATCCCGCCGGAAGAAGAACTCGGCAGCTTCGTCAACCGCCAGATCGAGGATATGGGCCGCCGCGCATCCGGCTTCATGCTGGCGCTGCGGCGTGACGCCAGGCTGGATGGGGCGGAAAGCGTCGAGATCGTGTTCAGTTGGCAGGGTGGCGAGCAGGGCACCATCAAGCAGCGCCAGGTGTACTCGCGGCGCACCGGCAACCGCATCATCAACATCACCCACACGGCGCGCGAAGCCGACTTCGCCGGTTGCGACGGTGAGTTCCTGGACATGCTGCGCAACTTCGCCTGGACCAGCGATGCCTGACGCGAACCGGCGATGACCGGCTTTCCCGCGGCACGGCTCGGCGATCCGGTCGCGCACAGCGCGGCCATGGGCGGGTTCGAACTCGGCGGACTGGTCGGCGCGGCGGTGGGCGTTGCGGCGCTCGCCTTCGTCATCGGCACGGGGGGCGCGGGCGCCATCGTGATTGCCGCGGCGGGCGCGGTCGCGGCCACCGGCGGCGGCGCGCTGGCCGGCATGTCGATAGGAAAGACCTACACCAATACGACGGGCGCCATCGTCTCCGGCTCGGGCGACGTGATCGTCAATGCGCGCTGGGCGGCGCGTGCCGTCGCCGACACGGCTATGTGCTCCGAACATGACGGTCCGCAGAAGATCGCGCAGGGCAGCCAGACCGTTTTCATCGACAAATATCCGGCCTCCCGCGCCGGCGATCTCGTGACGTGCGACGCGGTGATAAAGGCCGGATCACCGAACGTATTCTTCGGCGCCGATCCAGGCACCTACCTGTCGATCAGCCCGGAGGTCCCGGCCGGGATGGTCCGCATCGCCGCGATCATGGCCATCGCGGGAACCGCGGTCGCGCTCGGCGTGGGCGCCGCGGGTGCGTTCGCCGCAGGCGGCCTCTGCGGCCTGGGCGCTTTCGGGGTGCAGGCAGCCGTCGGCTTCGCCGGCGGCGCTCTCGGCTCTGCCACGCTCGGCGCGGTCGGCCAGACGCTGGGCGGCGCGCAGGGACGGGCATGGGGCGAGGTGCTGGGCGGCCTGGGCGGCGGCCTGCTGGGCGGCGCAGGGGGGGCCAACCTGGCCGAGCGCACCATGGAGGGCCATCCCGTCGATGTCGCGAGCGGCGAACTCGTCACGAGCCATATCGACTTCCAGCTCGGCGGCCCGATCCCGCTGGTGTTTGAGCGGACATGGTGGTCCACCAGCACCATCAAGGGTGAGCTTGGCCATGGCTGGCATCATAGCCTGGACATGGCGGTTACGCCGCTGCCATCGCGCGAGCGGTTCGTGCTGCGTCTGCGGGACGGACGGCTCGCCTTGTTCATGCCGCCTGCACCCGGGGCACCCTCGCTCAACGTCGTCGAGCAGATGCAGCTCTGGACCGACGGGCGCCGGTTGTGGGTAACGGATTACCAGGCGCGGCTGTATCGCTTCGGGCCAGCCTGCCCGGACGGCGGCCATCGGCTGACCGCCATAGCGGACCCGAACGGCAACGTGATCGAGCTGACGCGCGACCCGGCGGGCGGGCTGCTACGCATCACCGATAGCGCCGGGCGAGTCCTCACCGTGGGGCGGGACACCGCCGGGCGCATCACCGGGCTGGACGGCCCGGCGGCGGACGGCCAGGGCCAGGCCACGTTGGTCAGCTTCAACTACGACGCCCAAGGCGACCTGACGGCCAGCGCTGACCCGGCTGGGGCTGGCTTCGGCTACGCCTATGACCGCCACCTGCTGGTCCGCGAGCGCCGGCCCGGCGGCGTTTGCTTCCACTTCCGCTGGGACGATCCGTCCAGGCTGCGCGACGCACGCTGTGTCGAAACCTGGGGCGATCCCGTCGCCGGGCCCGACCGGCTGTATGCCAGGCGCTTTGATTACGACCGCGTCGCGCGGATCACCGTGGTGACCGACGACCAGGGGCACGCAACACGGTACGACTGGGATGAGCGCGGGCTGGTGGTTGCCACGGTCGATCCTGCGGGCGGCCAGACGCTCACCCTGCGCGACCCGGCGGGCCGGCTGAACCAGCGTATCCTCCCGGACGGCGCCGGGCATGGCGCCAGCTATGACGCGTTCGGGCGGCTGTCGGCCGGGGTCGGGCGCGATGGCCACACACGGCGCTACAGCTACCCGCCTGTCGAACCTGGCGCGCAGATCACGGGCTTCCCAGATCTCGTCACCCTGCCCGATGGCGGCGCCGTGCGGCTGGAGTACGACCCGCGCTGGAACCTGGCGTGCTACACCGGGCCGACCGGCTGGCGCACCCGGCTGCTGCGTGACCATCGGGGCCTGCCCTTGGCCGCGCAGGACACGCTCGGCGTCGTGGCCCGCTACACGTGGTCGCCGGCCGGGGAACTGGCGTCCGAAGCCGACGCGCTCGGCGTGCGCCGCAGCTACGGACGCGACCGGCTGGGCCGCGTCGTGCTCATGCAGGAGGCCGGGCGCGCTGCCTGCCGCCTGACCCGGGACGAAGCCGGCCGGGTGGTAGGCGTGCAGCGGGACGGTGGCGGCGCCATTCAGCTCGGCTATGACGCCGAGGGCCGTGTCACCCGGCACCGCGACGCACTGGGCAACGAGACCGGTTGGGACTACGGCGGCTTGCCGGTGGTTTTGCGCCGCACGTCCGCCACGGGTGCCACCACGGTCTATCACCGCGACGGCGAACTGCGCCTGACCGGGCTGACGAACGCGAAGGGCGAACTCTGCCAGATTGGCTACGACCCGCTCGGCCGGCTGTCGCAGATCACCGGATTTGACGGCCGGGAGCAGCATTACCGCTATGGCGACGATGGCTGGCTTGCGGGGCTGGACGATGGCGGGCTCACCACGCTGTTCGACCGTGACGGCGCCGGGCGGCTGCTGGCGCGGCGCTGGCTAGACGGCACGGAGGAGCGATTCGGCTACGATGGCGCTGGCCGCCTGGTCCTTGCCGCCAACGCCGCGGCGACCATCCGTTTCGTGCGCGACGCCGCCGGCGACGTTCTGGAGGAGCATCAGGACAGCCTGGTGCTGCGCCACCTGCGCGACGGGCGCGGCCGTTTGCTCTCCAGCGCGCTGCCGGACGGACGCGTGGTGCAATACCGGCTGGATGCGTCCGGACGTTTCACCGCGCTTGCCTTTGCCGGCCGCTTTGTGGCCGAGCTGCGGCGCGATACGGCCGGGCGCGAGGTCGCGCGGCGGGCGGGCGCGCTGACCACGTGGAGCGAATACGACCCATTTGGCCGCCTGACTCAGCAGCACACCCATCTCGCGCCGGACCGCGCGCCCGTTCTGGCCCGGACCTATCGCTGGGACGAGGCCGACCGGCTGGAGGCGCTGGCGGATTTGCACCGCGGGCTGCGGGAGTACGCGCACGATGCCGCCGACGCTTTGGTGGCGGTGTATGGCGACTCGCCGGAAAGCTTCGTGGCCGACCCGGCTGGCACATTGCTGTCGGTTGATGGGAATGACGCTGCGGGGGTGGCGCAAGGCGACCGCCTGCTGCTGCAGGGCGACCGGAAGTATGAGTATGACGATCGCGGCAACCGGGTGCGGGAGGTGCGCGGGGCCGGCGGGGCGGTCGAAACGGTTTATGCCTGGGGAAGCGACAACCGGCTGCAGGCGGTGAGCGAAACCAGCCGGCTCGGGCAGCGCACGACCCGGTTCGGCTACGATGCCTTGGGCCGCCGGGTCTGGAAGGCCAGCGCCCACAGCCCGCCCGCCGCCGCCAATGACGCGCCGCCGCTCCCTGCTCCGGCCGAGCGCGTCACGCGGTTCCTGTGGGATGGCAATGTGCTGCTGGCGGAGGGCGGGGAAGACCGGCTGGCGACGGTGTA
>CAZZVB010000103.1:0-15465 GCA_964657445.1 uncultured Burkholderiaceae bacterium
AGGCGCAAGCGACCGCATCCGCGTCAACTGCGTCAATCCTGGCCCGACCGATACGCGCATGATGCAGTCCATCGATGAGGGCATGACGCCGGGTGCGGTGTCGGACGCGCGCATGCGCCGCATTCCACTGCGCCGCTACGGTGAAGTGGCGGAGATCGCCGGCATGATGCTGTTCCTTGCCAGCGATGAAGCGAGCTACTGCACAGGCCAAACCTACGTCGTCGATGGCGGCGTTTTAAGTGGATCATCAAGCTAGAGCTTTGTTTAGGCGAGCATCTTTACCCGATGAGATAGCACGATAATCGGATGATGCTCTAGACGATATCAGCGGGAAACCAAGACCATGAACACGTTGAGCAGGCGAAGCGTGCTGGCGGCGGGATCGGCGGCGCTACTGCCCCGCATGGTGCGGGCGCAGGCCGGGCCGCCGCTCAAGATCGGCGTGCTGACCGACTTTTCCGGCATCATGAGCGAGTATTCCGGGATGGGCACCTACGACGCCGTCACCATGGCGGTGCAGGATTTCGGCGGCAAAGTCGGCAATCGCCCGATCGAGATCCTGAAGGCGGACCATCTCAACAAGCCCGATATCGGCTCTGCCATTTCGCGGCAATGGTACGATAGCGGCGTGACCGCGATCTTCGACATCGGATCGACGGCCGTAGCGATCCCGGTGCAAACCATGGCGCGCGAGAAGAACCAGCTCATCGTATTCACCGGCTCCGCCAGTTCGGACCTGACGGGCAGCAACTGCTCGCCGAACGGCATCCACTGGACGTTCAACAACTATTCCCAGGCGCTAGGCGCCGTGCGGTTCCAGACCGAGCACGGCGCGAAGACCTGGTATTTCCTCACCATCGACTACGCCTACGGCCGCAGTGTGCAGCGCGACACGTCAGCGATGATCGAGGCGGTCGGCGGTCGCATCCTGGGCACGACTCTGCACGGCTTCGACACGTCGGATTTCTCGTCGTCCATTCTGGCGGCGCAAGCGTCGAAGGCGGACGTGATCGCACTAGCGACGACGACGGCTCACGCCGCGACTTTAGTGAAACAGGCCGACGAGTTCGGCATCCGCGCCTCCGGCCAGAAACTGGCGCCGCTCAGCATCACGCTGCATGACGTGAAGGCGATCGGCCTGCCCTCGGCACAGGGCATGATCGAAACCGCGCCCTACTATTGGGACCAAAACGACGCGACGCGGGCCTTTGCCGCGCGCTACCAGGCCATGATGGGCAAGATGCCGAACATGGTGCAAGCGAGTGCGTGGGGCGCGGTGACCCATTACCTGCGCGCGGTGGAAGCCTGCGGCACCAGCACGACCGAGCCGGTGATCGCCAAGATGAAGGCCACCAAGATCAACGATTTCATGACCAAGGACGGGTATATCCGGCCGGATGGCCGCGTGATCCGCGACATGGTCATCCTGCAGGTGAAAACCCCTGCGGAGTCGAAAGGCGAGTGGGACCTGGAGAAGGTGGTCGGCACCATTCCCGGCATCGAAGCGTTCCAGCCGCCCAGCAAAGCCTGCTACCTGAACCAGGCCTGAAGGAGAGTCCGAATGGACGCATGGGCAGTCGTCGAGAACGGGGCACCGCTCGTCCGGATCGAAAAACCGACGCCGGAACCGCAAGGCACGGAGGTGCTGATCGCCGTCACTCATTGCGGCGTGTGCCATTCGGACCTGCACTTCTGGGAAGGGTTCTACGACCTCGGCGGCGGCAAACGCATGTCGCTGAAGGACCGCGGCGTCACCCTGCCGCGCGCCATCGGCCATGAAATCCTCGGCACCGTGGCCGCCTTTGGGCCAGATGCGGCGGGCGTGGCCGTCGGCGACCGGCGGATCGTTTATCCCTGGGTCGGCTGTGGCGAGTGCCGGCGATGCCGGGCGGGCGAGGACAATCTGTGCCTGAAGCAGCGCAGTCTGGGCGTGCTGCAGGATGGCGGCTTCGCCTCCCACGTCGTGGTGCCGCACGCACGCTACCTGGTGGATCCAGGCGACGTTGACCCGGCGATCGCCGCCACCTTCGGTTGCTCCGGGATCACGGTGCTGAGCGCAATCCGCAAAGCGATGCCGCTCGACCCGGACGACCCGATCGTGCTGGTGGGCGCGGGCGGGCTCGGGCTTTCCGCCATCGCCATGCTGCGGGCATTGGACCACCGCGCGATCATTAGTGTGGACCTAAGTGAAGACAAGCGTGCCGCGGCATTGGCGGCCGGTGCGACGGCGGTGGTGGACGGTAACGCGCCGGACGTCACGCAGGCCATCATCGCGGCCGCGAACGGCCCGGTGCTGGCGGTGATCGACTTCGTCAACGGCTCCGCAACCGCGCGCTATGCCCATGACGCACTGGCGAAAGGCGGCAAGATGATCCAGGTCGGCGTGTTCGGCGGGGAGATCACGCTCTCGCTCATCGGACTGATCTTTCGCGCCACGACCATCATGGGCAGCAACACCGGCAACCCAGCGGACCTGCAGGAGGTCGCCCGGCTCGCCCGCGACGGCAAGCTGGCGCCGATCCCGGTGACCACTTTGCCACGCGACCACGCCAACGAGGCGCTGCTTCGGCTTCGCGATGGCAAGGTGACGGGGCGACTGGTGCTGACGGCCGCCTAACACAAAAACATCATTGTAGTCGATTTGAGCTTGCAATGGCCTGCCTGTTGTGTTCCCTTTATGTTCATGACCGAAACCCTCCCTCATTCCCTCCAGATCTATCGGGCCGCCATGCCCAGCCTCATGCGGATTGGCCACGACGTCTCGGGCGTAATCTCGCAGATGGCTAAAGCCCTCACGAAGCAAGCCAAGCCGCCGCCGAACGCCGAGGTGCAAGACATGATGGCTGGTCGGATGAAGGCGATCGTGGACGCCTTCGTTGAAATCTCGTCGGCCGTGCGGGTCACAGTCATGCTGTCGCGGCGGCTGGATTCCGACATCGCCGGGCACAAACGGCCGAAACACCGGCATGTCATGGCAATGCGGCCGATCAAACACGTGGCCACCGACGCCGATGACGATGACGAGGCGGCACTGCACGCTGAGGAAGCCATCGCCCACGGCCCGGTGAAGGACGTGGTCGGCCTGATCTGCAAAAGCTTCGGCATCGATCCGGAGGCCTTCATGGCCAACCCGTCCTCGCCCGACTTGGCTCGCAAGGCCGAAGACTACTGGGTGGCAAGGATTCCTGGTGGCAGGGACTGCTAGGCGGGCCTTCCGCAAGGATAGCACCCTTACCCCGTCCATCTGCCATGAAGAACGGGGGAGGGAGAATATTGCGTTAGGGCTTCCCTAAGCCGCACCACCGCAGGGTCGATATCGTGTTCCGGGACACCGGCGTAGCCCAATAGAAATCCTTGCGCGGCCGGGGCACCGTCGTAGCAGGCGGAAAGCGGCGAAACCTCGACACCTGCCGCACGCGCGGCGCCGGCCGCGGCGACATCGTCGAAGCCGGCTGCAATGTCCGGATGCGGCCGTGCGACGAGATGCATGCCGCCGGGATCGGGGGCGATTTCCAGCAGCCCAGCCAAATGCCGGTCCGCCGCCGCAATCAGTGCCTGCTGCCGCCCGGCATAGAGCACCCGCGTACGGCGGAGATGCGCGGCCAGGTGGCCGTCCGCGATGAACCGCGCCAAAGCGCCCTGCCCGAGCAGCGGCGCCGCGACCGTGATGTCGGACACCACGCGCTCGGTCGCGTCCACCAGCGAGGCAGGCAGCACCAGAAAACTCAGCCGCAGCGCGGGGAACAGCAGCTTGGAAAAGCTGCCGAGATAGGCCACCCGGCCGCTGCGGTCCAACGCGCGCAGCGGCGCCAGCGGGCGGCCGGAGTAGCGGTATTCGCCATCGAAATCGTCCTCCGCGACCCAGCCTTGGGTCCGCTCGGCCCAGCTCAGCAGGGCCAGCCGGCGTTGCAGGGTCAGGATGGTGCCGAGCGGAAACTGGTGCGATGGCGCGATCACCGCCAGCCGCGCATCGGGCGCCAGCGCCAGTGCTGCGTCTGTGGAAAAGCCGGATGCGTCGATCGGCACAGGAACCGCCCGAACCCGGGCTGCCGCGAGGCCGGCCGCCATGCCGGGATAGCCCGGCTCCTCGATCCACGCCGCGTCCCCGGCCTCGAGCGCCACGCGGGCGAACAGCCCCACGCTCTGCCGCACGCCCGAGGTGATGACGACAGCCCGCGGGTCGCAGGCGAAGCCGCGCGCCTCGCCGAGGTAGGACGCGATAGCCGCGCGCAGCCCAGGGTGGCCGAACGGATAGGCCGCGCTGGCGACCGGCCAGGCCGGCTTGCGCCATTCCTGCTCCAGCAGCTTGGCCCAGAGCGGGAACGGAAACGCCGTGCGGTCCGGCTGGCCCAGCGGAAACGCGATCGGCAGCGCGCCAGTAGGGGCCGGCTCCCGCGCCAGCAGCGCGCGGGTGCGCAGCGGCAACACCGGGTCAGCCGCCGTGGGCTGGGCGCCAGCCACGGCACGCGGCGGGGCCAGCATCTCGTCCGGCAAATCCGTCGCGACCGAAACGCCCGAACCGGTGCGCGTCACCAGATAACCCTCGGCAATCAGCTGATCGAGCGCCGCCAGCACCGTTCCGCGCGCACAGGCAAGCTCCTGCGCCATCAGCCGCGAGGACGGCAGCCGCGTGCCCGGCGCCAGCCGCCGCTCCAGGATCGCAGCACGGAGTTGCTGCCAGATTTGCCGGTGCAGCGGTTCGGGCTGGCCGAGGTCCAGCACGATACCCAGCGGAGATGCCTTGCGAGCGTGACGGCCCATAACTGGTCTAACCGAGTTCCACTGAACTGGTCCTTTCACGTGGACCTTATTGCGCCGATCCTGCGGCCTGCAAAAGAGGACTCCACGATGACCACCGACACGCTAGACGAGGCCGACAGCTTCCCGATCACCTCGGTCAACCGCGTCAAGCGCGCCCCCACACGCGGCCGCTACGATAAGGAAACGGTGTATGGCATCCTGGACGCAGCCTTGGTCTGCCACATCGCCTACGTGATCGACGGCCGGCCCTACTGCACGCCCACCAGCTTCTGGCGCGAAGGCGACCACCTCTACTGGCATGGATCGTCCGCCAGCCGGATGATCCGCACCCAAGCCGAGGGCGTCGAGGTATGCCTGACGGCGACGCATGTGGACGCACTGGTCATGGCGCGCTCCGGCTTCCATCACTCCGTCAACTATCGCGCCGCTATGGTGTATGGCCGGGCCCGCATCATCGAGGACCACGAGGAAAAACTGCAGCTGATGGACCGGTTCATCGACCGCATCTATCCCGGCCGCTCCAAGCTGATCCGCCAGCCGTCGCCGCAGGAGTTCAAGGCGACAACGATGATGGGCATGGAGATCGAGACTGCATCCGGCAAAATCCGCGACAAGCACGTGGACGACGAGGAGGAGGACTACGCCGGCGTTCCCGCCTGGTCGGCGCTCTACCCGATCACCCAGGTGCTGGGCGAACCGTCCGAGTGCGTCCGCCAGATCCCCGGGCTGCAGCGTCCGGAGGGCATGGTGGATTTCGAGCCCGGCACGACACTGGACAGCGTCATGGCCAAGACGTATCGCCGAACCTTCGGCTAACAGAGCGAGGGTGGACGATTGACCAAGACAGACATCGCCACCCTCCCTGCCACCACGCTGGCGCCCATGATCCGGGCGAAGCAGCTTTCGCCGGTCGAACTGATGACGGCCGTGCTGGAGCGTATCGGGCGGCTGGAACCCACGCTCAACGCCTTCGCCTTCCTGGATGGCGACCGCGCCATGGCGGGTGCGCGTGCAGCGGAAGCGGCGCTGATGGGTAGCGGCCCGGTCGGCGCGCTGCACGGCCTTCCGGTGACCATCAAAGACCTCGCCACGGTGGCAGGGATGCCGACGCGGTCCGGCTCCAAGACCAGCAGCGCGCAGCCGGCTACGGCGAGTGCGCCGTTCGTTGAGCGGCTGGAGGCGGCCGGCGCCATCCCCATCGGCAAGACCACCACGTCCGAGTTCGGCTGGAGCGGGGTGAGCCGCAGCCCGCTCACCGGTATCACGCACAATCCGTGGCGGCACGGCTACAATGCCGGCGCGTCCTCCGCGGGCGCCGGGGCGGCGGCAGCCGCCGGGTATGGGCCGTTGCACCAAGGCAGCGACGGCGCCGGGTCGATCCGGATGCCGTCCGCGTTCTGCGGCCTGTTCGGGTTGAAACCGAGCTTCGGGCGCGTGGCGAACGCCCCGCTGAACACGGGGGACAACACCTCCCACGTCGGCCCGATGACCCGCACCGTGGCGGATGCGGCGCTGATGATGGAGGTGATGGCCGGGCCGCACTACCGGGACTTCACTTCGCTGGAGGCCTGGCCCGCCGCGTATTCGCGCCGCCTGCACGAGGGCGTCGCCGGCCGACGGATCGCGTTCAGCCCCGATCTCGGCCATGCCCGCGTGGACCCGGAGATTGCGGCCGCGGTCCGTTCCGCGGCGGAGGCGTTCGCGACAGCCGCCGGGTTCACGTTGCAGGATGTGACGCCCGCCTGGGGTGCGGCGGGTCCTGCCCTCGCACGGGAGTTCTGGGCTGCGCACCTGACGCGGCTGGATGCGATGCTGCCGCAATGGGCTGCCGAGATGGATCCGGGCCTGGTCGCCTGCATCCGCGCTGGCGGCACGACCACGATGGCGGACTACCAGGAGATGCGGACGCGCAAGCACGCCTACATCGCCGACATCCATAGCTTCTTCGAAGATTGGGACTTCCTCATCACGCCCACCATCTCCGTCGCCGCCTTCCCGGCCGAGCGGCTGCGCCCGGCGCACTGGCCGGAGCACGCCTGGGATTGGATGAGTTGGGCGGAGTTTTCCTACCCGTTCAACATGTCCTGGAACCCGGCGGCCACCGTGCCGTGCGGCTTCACGCAGGACGGACTGCCGATCGGGCTGCAAATCGTGGGCAAGCGGTTCGACGACCTAGGCGTGCTGCAAGCGGCAGCGGCGTTTGAGGCCGCACTGCCGTGGGCGGATAAGTGGCCACCGCTGTAGGGCATGGCACCCATAGCCACGGCTAAACCGGTGCAGCGCGAAGGCGCACTGCTCCCTACAATGCCGTCTTATTCCGTGCGAGCGCGTGTGGTGCCGGCCTTGCGGTCATAGAACAGCGTGATCTTGGAAATTTCGCACAGGTTCAGGTCCTGCCACGTCGCTTCGTCGTCGTCATGGTATTTGACCTTCATGTCGAAATGGCAGTGCGAGGTCTCTCGCCCGAAGCTGACGTCGAAGCTATCGCCAGCGTCCAGCACGTTGCCACGGCCCATCAGCTCGCGTCCCCAATGCGAACTGGATGCCGGGCTCACCCAGATATCGTCGATCTGGTAGCCGGTGCGATTAACCACGGTGAAATCCTGGTCCGCCGCGAACGCCAGCGGCGCGAAGGCGAGAAGAGAGGCACCAAAGGCAACCAAAAGGGGAAGGCGCACGGTCAATCTCCAAAGCGGCAGCGGACCGGAGGAGCCGGCGCGCACCGTTTCAATAATGCTTCAATTTTAAAAACTCGTTACTGGTCGGGCGATCGGCACGTAGCGTGGGCTTCAGCCCGCCAAGGCATAGAACACCTCGGCGGGGTTAAGCCCGCCCTACGCCGCTATGGGAGAGTTCAGAACTCCAGCAGCGTCTGCCGCAACGTCGTCTGCGTATAGACCGTCCGCGTCAGCCCGCGCCGTTGGAGCGCCGGCACGAGGCCGTCGGTGATGGACGCGATGTAGCTGCGCGTCAGGCGGTGCCAGGGCGTGGTGATCAAAAACCCGTCGCCGCCGACTTCCTCCATCGCGGCGCCCATCAGCTCCGCCACGTGATCCGGCGTGCCGACCAGTTCCAGCGTGCTCGACGTGCCGCTGTCGCGCACAAGCTGGCGCAAGGTCTTGCCGCTGCCCGCCTGGGCGAATTTATCGAGCGCGCCCTGCTCGGCATTGGTCTCCAGCGGCGGCAAAGGCTGATCCAAATCGTATTTGGAAAAGTCGATATCCACGAACGAACCGAACAGCGCCAGCGTCCGCTCGGTGAAGCCCGGCGAGCTCAGCACGCGTTCGTATTGCTCCCGTGCTGCGTCCATCGTGTCAGCCACCACGGGCGCGATGAGGAACAGCACCTTGATGCTGTCGGGGTCACGGCCTTGCGCCTCGGCGTTACGCCGGACGTCGTTGCGATAGGCGATCATACCCGCCGTGCCGTTGGTGGTGGCGATGATCGAGTCCGCGTGCTTGGCCGCGAACATGCGCCCGCGCGGCGACCCGCCGGCCTGGATGTAGGCGGGCCGGCCCTGCGGGCAGCGCACCGTGTTCAACGGCCCCTCGGACCGGAAATACTGGCCCTCGAAGTTCACCTTATGCACCTTGCTCGCGTCAGCGTAGGTGTCGGTCGCGTAGTCGCGGATCACGGCGTCCGGCTCCCAGCTTTCGATCAACTTGGTCACAAGGTCCACGTATTCGTCCGCCATGTCGTAGCGTACGGCACGGGGCGGCATCTCTGCGCGCCCGAAATTGCGCGCCGCCGCGTCCTCTGTGCTGGTGACGATATTCCAGCCGAAGCGCCCGCGCGTCAGGTGGTCGATGGTGGAAATCAACCGCGCCAGCATGAAAGGCGGATAGGCCAGGGTGGACAGCGTGACCACGATGCCCAGCCGCTGCGTCATCGCGCCCATGACGGCGGCGAGCGGCGCCGGGTCATGCTTCGGCGCCATGATACCGTATTTCAGGTAGGTGGCGGTGCTGCCGCCATGCACCGCGGGGATGCTGAGCGTATCTTCCACCAGCATGTAATCGAAACACGCACGCTCCATGCTGCGGGCGAGGTCGATGTGCAGATCCCCGGCCCACGGTTCGGGCGCCGACCCCATCGGGTCATTCCAGGCATTCTGGCCGAAATAGGTGAACCAGCCGAGGTGAAACCGCTTGGCCATTGTTGCTCCGCTGGATCAGGACGTGTAGCTGCGCCCGAGACCCATCCGCGACAGGCCCTGGCGATAGGCGATCGAGGCACGGTCGGCGCGGATATGCGCCTCCTGCGTCAGGTCGAGTGGTAAATCCTCTGGATGCTGCGCCTCGACAATCAGGCGGTCTTCCTCGAACACGCGCGTGTTGAAGGCGCGCACCGGCCCCAGGTCCTCCCCATGGCCGAAGTTGCGCGCGATCGGAACGAAGATGCGCGTCATGCGGGCGGACACGGGCGTGGCGCAGTTAAAGATGCACAGCCGCCGCTCCCCCGGGAAGAAGATCGTCAGGCGCGGAATGAACGGCAGCTGCACCTCATAGAGCCGCCGCCAGAGAAAGCCGGGCGGCTCGTCGGGTTGTGGGCCGGACAGGCTGTTGCCCATGGTTGAAATGTAGTCGGCGATCAGCGTTCCCCGGTCGGACCAATGCACGTCGTAGCTCGGCACGACGGGGTTGTTGGGGTCCGCGAACGTCTCGTGATGGACGAAGGCGAAATGCGCCACGTCGAGGAAGCCTTCGACCTGCCGGCCCGCCGAGCCGGCGATATCCATGACCGGAGGCATCACGCGCTGATAGGCCGGGTCATCCCACTCCGGGAACACCGGCAGCGCGGCGGGATCGGCCTCCGGGTCAAGACTGGTCCAGATCAGGCCATACCGCTCCTGCACGGGGAGCATGGTCAGGCGCAGCCGTGCGGAGGGTTTGACGCCGGGTTCGGACGGGATGGCGCGGCAGGCGCCGTCCGGCCCAAACCGCAGGCCATGGTAGCGGCAAACGATCTCGTCCCCGGCAACCGTCCCCATGCTCAACGGCGTGCCGCGATGGACGCACAGATCGAGCGCCACGGTCGGCGCCCCGGCTGCGCGATACAGCACCAGCCGCACATCCAGCAGGCGCAAGGCCACCGGCCCGGCGCCGAGTTCATCAGCCCAGGCGACAGCGTGCCACCCGCGGGCCAGCACCCGCCAATCTTCAGAGGTAAAGCTATTATCGCGCGGCTCGGTCAGCATCGGCGGCCCTGAAAGAGTTCCTGGCGAAGTAGCAAGAACCGTTCCCCGCAGAATGATGCGGCGGGACCATGACACCGGAGGTGTTCCGCGCCATGCTCGGCCATCGGGGAGGCAAACATGGATCTCGGCGTGGTTTGGGTGACCGGAGCGGGCAGCGGGATCGGCCGGGCAACGGCCATCGCGTTCGCGCGGGCCGGTGCAAAGGTCGCGCTCACCGGGCGGCGGCAGGACGCTTTGGCGGAAACCGCGGCGCTGATCGGTGGCTCCGCGCACGTCGTTCCGGCTGACCTCTCGGACGCAGCCGAGGTGACTCGGGCGCACGGCGCCGTCGTGGCCGCCCTCGGGCCGGTGGACGTGCTGGTGAACAATGCGGGCGGGAACACCAAGCAGCGCCACCTGCATGAACTCACCGGCGAAGGCATGGCCAATGTGGTTGGCGTGAACCTCGCCGGGCCGTTCCTGTGCACCATGGCGGTGCTGCCGGGCATGCGGGCGAAAGGCGCCGGCACGCTGATCCACATCGCCTCGGTTTCGGCCGTCGCGCTGTTCCCGGCGTCCGGCGCTGCCTACGGCGCGACCAAGGCGGGCGTGCGGATGATGAGCGAGCACATCAATGCCGAGGAAGGCATCCATGGCATCCGCTCCATCTGCATCAATCCGGGCGAGGTCGCGACCGACATCCTGGACCGCCGGCCCAAGCCGCCGTCCGCGGCTGATCGGGCGCTCATGCTGCAAGCCGAGGACATCGCGGCCGCCGCGGTGTTCGCCGCGAGCTTGCCTGCGAGGGCGACCGTGGCTGATATGACGATCCTGCCGACCGACAACCAGTTCTGGCGGCCATTTGCCCGTTCGATCGAACCACAAGGATAGAGCCGTAATGGCCGAGCTGCCGACCACCACCCTGCCCGTCGCGACCCTGCAAGATTTCATCGCCACCATCTTCGCCACTGCCGGCACCAGCCGGGAGGAAGGCGAGCGAATCGCCCACCACCTGATCGGCGCCAATCTCGCCGGGCATGACAGCCATGGCGTCATTCGCGTGCCCCGTTACGTGCTGTGGCTGCAGAACGGCTCGGTGCGGGCGGGCGCAACGCTGGAGGTGGTCAGGGAGAGCGCGACCCACGCCGTCATCGATGGCGGCTTCGGGTTCGGCCAGACCATCGGGCCGCTCGCGGTGGACATGGGCATCGCGAAGGCGCGCGAGCACGGCATGGCTGTGATCGCGCTGCGCAACTCCGGCCATATCGGCCGCATCGGTGACTGGGCCGAGCGCGCCGCTGCCGCCGGGCTGGTGTCGATCCATTTCGTCAACGTGGCGCGGGGCGAGCTGGTGGCGCCGTTCGGCGGCGTCGATCGCCGGTTTTCGACCAACCCGATGTGCGTCGGTGCGCCGCAGCACGGCACCGACCCACTGATCCTGGATTTCGCGACATCCACCGTGGCCGAGGGCAAGGTGCTGGTGGCGTCCAACGGCGGCAAGCCGCTGCCCGCCGGGGCGCTGATCGATCCGGACGGCACGCTGTCCACCAACCCGGAAAGCCTCTACGGCCCGATTGCTGGAACGTCGCTACGCGACTCAGCGAATGGGCTTGGAGCCTTGCGAGCATTCGGTGACCACAAAGGCTCCGGCATCGCCTTCATGTGCGAGATCTTGGCGGGCTGCCTGACAGGCGGCCCGACCTCCGGCCCGATTCCCGGCGGCAAGCGTGGCCAGATCGGCAACGGCATGCTGTCGATCTACCTGGACCCGGGCCATTTCGGCGCGGCGCATTTCGCCGAAGCGGCGCGCGAGTATGCGCTGTATGTGAAGGCGTCGCGGCCGGCGACGCCGGGTGCGGAGGTGCTTGTGCCCGGCGAGCCGGAAGCCCGCACCCGCGCCATTCGCCTGCGGGACGGCATCCCCCTGCAAACCGGCACCTGGAATGCCATCGTCGAGACGGCGAAGGGCCTCGGTATCACGCCGCCTGCCGCCTAGCCGGATTTGCGGGCGGTCACCTCGATCTCGATTTTGATGCGAGGGTCCACCAGCCCGGCCACGATCATGGTCGCGGCTGGGCGGGCGCTGGCGAAAGCGCGGCGCAGTACAGGCCAGCAAGGCTCGAAATCAGCCGCGTTCGGCAGGATGTAGGTGACCCGCACCACGTCGCCGAACCCGCTGCCGGCTTCGGCAAGGGCTTCCGCGATATTCGCCAACGTCTGCTCCGCCTGCTCGGTGACGTCGTCCGAGATCGCCATCGTGGCATAGTCAAAGCCTGTCGTGCCCGACACGAACACCCAGTCGCCGTCCACGACCGCCCTGGAGTAGCCGATGGTTGCTTCGAACGGCGACCCGGACGAGATCAGACGGCGCATCACAAGCCTCCCTCGAGATCAGCCCGGGCGAGTGCGAGGTGTTGCGACAGCAACTGGCCCTGCTCGCCGGGCAGGAAGGACTGAACGCTATCGGAAACCGGGGCGGCGGACCGCGTCACGCAGTCCGCCGGGTTAGATCGCTTCAGGCAGCCTTGCGGCCGCGCTTTGCGGGCGGCGGAGCGACCACCGGCTCCGGTTGCGGCGCTGGCTTGCGGCCAAGCCCGATCTTCTTGGCAAGCTCAGACCGGTGTTCGGCATAGCGCGGTGCGACCATGGGATAGTCATGCGGCAGGCTCCACCGGTCACGATACTGCTCCGGCGTCATGTTGTAGGACGTCTGCAGATGCCGCTTCAGCATCTTGAGCTTTTTTCCGTCTTCAAGACAGATGATATACTCAGGAAACACCGACTTCTTGATGGGAACGGCAGGCTGCAGACGCTCCGGTTCAGCTTGTTCAGTGCCCGCCGCCATCAAGGTGGAGAAAACCTGCTGGATGAGTTCTGGAAGGGCGTCACGCGACACAGTGTTGTTCGAAACGTGTGCCGAGACAATCTGAGCCGTAAGCCCCAGAACTGCCTGTGTTGTGTTACCTTCTGACATTCCCTTACCGACTCCAAACACGATTGCGCAGCCAACTTCCGCGCTACCTTGCATCATCTAAGTCTTTTCTCAAGTGGACTGGCGTTTTCAGACGTAATTTTTTCCTGGAAATACCCGGACAACGGTCCGACGCCTGTTGAATTATGTTTTCACAAGCCACCCGGCTGGGTGAAAGAGCAAAGGCCACGACAGGTAAAATTACAGATCAAGCTTGGCTTGATCGTCGTGAACGAATTCTGACGCGACGGCTCGGTTAGCCCGCCAATTCAGTCGCAGCCAAGCAAAGTGCGACAAGGCAGCTTCCCTGCTGTCGTGCAACGTGGATCGACGTCGCTCACCCGTCGTTTGGCACTCGTTGCCACCGACTGCTAACATAGACTTGACGGACGGCCGCAGCTGCGGCTACACGGCTGGCACTCCGCGGGTGGGAGTGCTAACACGCTCGCCTCGGACGTTCACGAACAGTGTCGAACCACTGAGGAGCGTTTCATATGAAATTCCGTCCGCTGCATGACCGCGTCGTGGTCAAGCGCCTCGAAGCCGAGGAAAAGACCATTGGCGGCATCATCATCCCCGACACGGCGAAGGAGAAGCCCATGCAGGGCCAGATCGTCGCCGCGGGCCCCGGCGCCCGCAACGAGCAGGGCGTGATCACCGCCCTGGACGTCAAGGCCGGGGACAAGATCCTGTTCGGCAAATGGTCGGGCACCGAAGTCAAGATCGACGGCGAAGAGCTGCTGATCATGAAAGAGTCCGACATCATGGGGATCATCGAGCAGGCTTAACCGCCCGTTCGCTCCTTCCCCTTCCAACAGCAAAAAGGTAGAAACACATGGCAGCCAAGGACGTAAGGTTCGGCGGTGACGCCCGTCAGCGCATGCTGCGCGGCGTGGACATTCTCGCCGACGCAGTGAAGGTCACGCTCGGGCCCAAGGGCCGCAACGTGGTGATCGACAAGAGCTTCGGCGCACCGCGCATCACCAAGGACGGCGTGACCGTCGCCAAGGAAATCGAACTCGCCGACAAGTTCGAGAACATGGGCGCGCAGATGCTGCGCGAGGTCGCGTCCAAGACCAACGACCTGGCCGGCGATGGCACGACGACCGCAACGGTGCTTGCGCAGTCGATCGTCCGCGAAGGCTCCAAGGCGGTGGCCGCAGGCATGAACCCGATGGACCTGAAGCGCGGCATCGACATGGCGGTCAGCGCCGTCGTTGAGGAGCTGAAGAGCCGCAGCCGCAAGATCACCACCGAGGCAGAAACCGCCCAGGTCGGCACGATCTCCGCCAACGGCGAGAGCGACATCGGCCGCATGATCGCAGAAGCGATGCAGAAGGTCGGCAACGAGGGTGTCATCACCGTCGAGGAAGCCAAGGGCATCGACACCGAACTCGACGTCGTCGAGGGCATGCAGTTCGACCGCGGCTATCTGTCCCCGTATTTCATCACGAACGCGGAGAAGATGATCGCCGAACTGGATCAGCCCTACATCCTGATCCACGAGAAGAAGCTGTCCGGCCTGCAGCCGATGCTGCCGCTGCTGGAGACGGTCGTGCAGTCTGGCCGTCCGTTGCTGATCATCGCCGAGGACGTCGAGGGCGAGGCCCTGGCGACCCTGGTGGTGAACAAGCTTCGTGGCGGGCTGAAGGTCGCCGCCGTCAAGGCGCCGGGCTTCGGTGACCGCCGCAAGGCGATGCTCGAGGACATCGCGATCCTGACCGGTGGCCAGGTGATTTCCGAAGACCTCGGGATCAAGCTGGAGACGGTGACGCTCGCCATGCTCGGCAAAGCCAAGCGCGTCATCATGGAGAAGGAAAACACCACGATCGTCGAAGGCTCCGGTGACGCCGACGACATCAAGGGCCGCTGCAACCAGATCCGCGCTCAGGTCGAGGAAACCACCTCCGATTATGACCGCGAGAAGCTGCAGGAGCGTCTGGCCAAGCTCGCGGGCGGCGTCGCGGTGATCCGCGTCGGCGGCGCGACCGAGGTCGAGGTGAAGGAGCGCAAGGACCGCGTTGACGACGCCCTGCATGCCACCCGTGCAGCCGTCGAAGAAGGCATCGTGCCCGGCGGCGGTGTCGCACTGGCCCGTGCCAGCTTGATCCTGGCGCAACTGAAGCCCGGCAACGAGGACCAGAAGCTCGGCATCGAGATCGTCCGCAAGGCGGTGCAGACCCCGCTGCGGCAGATCGCCGAGAATGCAGGCGAGGACGGTGCCGTCATTGCCGGCAAGGTCATCGAGAACGGCGACTACAACTACGGCTTTGATGCCCAGACGGCCGAGTTCAAGGACATGGTCAGCGCTGGCATCATCGACCCGACCAAGGTCGTGCGCACGGCCCTGCAGGACGCGGCCTCCATCGCGGCCCTGCTGATCACCACCGAGGCGATGATCGCCGAGCGTCCTGCCAAGGCAGCGCCGGCGGGTGGACCCGGCGGCGGCGGCATGGGTGGGATGGGCGGCATGGGCGACATGGACTTCTAAGTCCAGGCCCAGCGCGCCTAGACCTGGCGTATCGATCACGAAGGGGGCGGCCAGCAATGGCCGCTC
>CAZZVB010000104.1:0-15131 GCA_964657445.1 uncultured Burkholderiaceae bacterium
CGGTCGTGTGCCATGCGAGCGCGAGCGCGCGGCCGGTGTCCGGTGCGCTCACTGGCACTGCCGGTCCGCCTCGTCCGCAGCCTGGTTCAGCGCTGCCTCGATCGCGGGCAGCGCGCCCTCCCAGCCATCCCGCGGCACCAGGATCGGCTTGCCGCAGACGATCACGCCGCGCCCGAACGGCAGCGGCACGACCATGCGGTCCCAGGTGGGCAGCACGCGGCGCCGGGTCGTCTGTGCGCCGACCGGCAGCACCGGCACGCCGGAAAGCCCCGCGATCTGCGCGACCCCCTGTGCCAGCCGGCGCCGAGGGCCGCGCGGCCCGTCCGGCGTGATCAGGATGTGCTCGCCCGCCTGCAACACCCCAAGCAGCACGCGCACGCTGGCGGCCCCTCCTTTCTCCGAGACGTCGCGCGCCGAGCCGTCCTTGGAGGAAGAACCGTGCACCACCTGCACCCCGAAGCGCCGCACAACGGCGCCGATAAAGCGTCCGTCCCGATGCTTGCTGACGAGCACGCGCGGCTGGCCCGTGGCGCCGGCGGCAGTCATGTGGAACCAGAGCGCCGGCAGCAAAGGCAGCCTTTCGTGCCAGAACGCTGCGATGGCCGGCTGCCCGGCGACATGCTCGCCGATATGCTCCGCCCCGATCACGGTCCACCGCGTCGTGCGCAGCGCGGCGTGCAGGTAGAGCCCGACCAGCCGCGCGGTCAGCGCCTGCACGGCCGCACTGCGAAGCAGCGTCTTCAGCAACAATTCGCTCCGCACATCGGCGGGGCCGGTAGCATGGCGTCACGAACCATGCCAGCCCGTCACCGTTGCTGCTGCGTTCGCCGCCGGAGCACACGACATGATCAGCGTTGCCATTTTCGACATAGACGGGACATTGCTCGACTCGGTCGACCTCCACGCGCGCGCCTGGCAGGACGCATTTGCCCATTTCGGCCACCGGTTCGAGTTCGGCGACATCCGCGCGCAGATTGGCAAAGGCGGCGATCAGTTGCTCCCGGTGTTTCTCAGCCCCTCCCAGGTGGCGGATATCGGGGACAAGCTGCAGGAGTACCGCGGGTCGCTGTTCAAGGAGCGCTACCTACAGCAGGTCAAACCGTTTCCCGACGTCCCGCCGCTGATCGGCCGTTTGAAGGCGGCGGGCATCAAGGTCTCACTCGCCTCCTCAGCCAAGGGCGACGAGATCGACGCTTACGTGCGTATTGCCGGCATTGAAGGCATGGTGGATGCCGCGACATCGTCCGACGACGCCGAACGGTCCAAGCCGCACCCGGACATTTTTGCCGCTACGTTGAAGCGGCTCGGCGATCCGCCGGCCGATAGCGTGATCGCGCTTGGCGATACGCCGTACGACGCGCAGGCGGCCGGTAAGCTTGGCGTGCGGACCATCGGGATGCTGTGCGGCGGTTTTGCCGAGGCCGACCTCCGCAAGGCGGGCTGCATCGCGATCTATCGCGACCCGGCCGACCTGTTGCAGAACTTCGATACCTCGCCGTTCATCAAGCAGCCCGCGCAGCTTTGAGGAAGGCTTCGATCAGCGCCGGGTCCTTCTGGCCAGGAGCGCTTTCCACCCCCGAACTGACGTCCACGGCAGGGGCGCCGGTGGTTCGGATCGCGTCCGCCACGTTTGAGGGCGTGAGGCCGCCAGCCAGCAGCCATGGGCCTGGCGCGGCCCAGCCCCGCAGCAACGTCCAGTCGAATTGCACTGCGTTGCCGCCGGGCCGCGTGGCGCCTTTGGGCGGCCGTGCGTCCAGCAGCAGGGCATCGGCGCCCTCGAGGCCGTCAGGAAGATCCGTAGCGGCATGAACCCCGACCGCACGCCAGACTCGGCGGCCGAACCGCCCCCCTAGCTCCGCCACCCGTGCAGCCGGGGCGACGACCTGCAGGATATCCAGGCGGCCGGTGTCGATCGCCTCTGAAACCAGTGCGTCATCCGGATCGACGAACAGACCAACACGCTGCGGGCCGCCTGGCCTGAATAGCGCCCTGGCCGCAGACGGCGTCACGTAGCGCGGGGAAGGTGGAAAGAAGACGAAGCCGGCATAATCGGCGGTAAAGGCGGCCTCATACGCGTCGGCCGTGGAGATCCCGCAGATCTTGACCTGGGTCACCCGTCGATCGTGCGCAGCGCCGTGCTCTGCGACACGCCGGACGGCAGCGGCGGCCGCGGACGCAGGCTCTCGATCTCCCGCTCGAGGAACTTCACACGGTTTTCCGCCCGCCGCGCCCGGCGGCGTTGCCCGAGGGAGCTGATGCCTACGACGGCCGCACCCAGAATGAAGAACAGAGCGCCGGACCCCAGCACGGCCAGCGAGAGCGGAACCACCAGCGAAAGGTCGGTAGGCCAGAAGCCGATGTTGACATTGGTCGCGTTCGACAGCGCGAACACCACCAAGATCAGTATGAATGGCAGCGCGAAGATCAAACCCAGCATGTCAGGCAACCACCCGTTCGCGCGACGCGCGGGACGCTTTGCCGCCGCGGTTTACGCGTTCCCGCAACTCTTTTCCGGCCTTGAAGAACGGAACCACCTTCTCGTCAACCGGAACGGCCTCGCCGGTCCGCGGGTTGCGCCCGGTGCGCGCGTCCCGCTTCTTGATCGTGAACGCGCCGAAGCCGCGCAGCTCCACGCGCTCACCGCGCGCCAGTGCTGCGGTGATCTCGTCGAAAATCGTGCCAACGATGATCTCGACGTCGCGTCCGAGAAGATGCGGGTTGGCGGCCGCAAGCTCGGCAATCAGCTCGGACTTCGTCATGTCGTGCACTTCATCATTGCGCGGACGCTGCCAGAGCCGGTGGGGTGCGTCAACTTTAAGGCCTTCAAAATGAACGGTGTTTGCGCTCAAAGCAGCCCTGGGCCGGTTTCCGCCGCGGCACGGATCGCCTGCCACGCGGATTGGATGTCGGCGGCCTCTGTCATGATCGCGCCCACGGAAATCCGCACCATCCAGCGCCCATCGACAACGGCGGGGGTCAGATAGGCGGCGCCGGACTGGTTGACGGCCTCTGCCCAGGCGCGGGTGTGGGCGTCCAGCGCCTCGCCCTCTAGTCCCGGTGGTTCATGCCGGATGCAGACAGTCTGCAACGGCACCGGGGCCACGACACGCCAGCCCGGCGTGGCGGCTACCTGCTCGGCCAGTCGCCGTGCATTGTCCATATCACGCCGCAGCCGCGCCTGCAGCCCGGCGACGCCCTGTTCGCGGATGGTGAACCATAGCTTGAGCGCCCGGAACCGCCGGCCCAGCGGAATGCCCCAGTCGCGCAGGTTGCGCACCTGGCCATCCACGGAGGACTGCAGGAAGGAGGGGTTGGTGCTCATCACCCGCACCAGGTGTTCGGCATCGCGCACGTAATACAGCGAGCAGTCGAACGGCACGCCGAGCCACTTATGGGCGTTGATGACGATGCTGTCGGCGTCCTCCACGCCGTCCCACATCCAGCGGCATTCCGGCAGGATCATCGCACTGCCCGCCATGGCCGCGTCCACGTGCAGCCAGATACCATACCGCTTCGCCACGGCGGCCAGTTCGCGCACCGGGTCGATCGCGGTGGTTGCGGTGGTGCCGGTCGTGGCGACGATCGCGCAGGGCGTGACCCCGGCGGCGATGTCCGCCTGGACCATCGCCTCGAACGCGTCGGGGCGGACGGCGTGGGTTTCGTCGCACGGGATCAGCCGCAGATTGTCGCGGCCGAACCCGGCCAGCAAGGCGGCCTTGTCCACCGAGGAATGGCTTTGCGACGACACGTAGATCGCCAGCGGCTTTGCCTCGGCCTGCAACCCGCCGCGGGTCAGCGCATAACCGGTCGTGCGCTCCCGCGCCGTGATCAGCGCGACCAGCGTGGAGGTGGACGCGGTGTCCTGGATCACCCCGCGCCATGCGTCGGACAACCCGACCATCTGACGGACCCAGCCGGTGGTGACTTCCTCGACCTCGGTCACCGCCGGCGAGGACTGCCACGACAGGCCCAGCACGCCCAGCCCGGTGCTGGCGAGGTCACCCAGGATGCCGGCCGGTTCGGCGTTCGCCGGGAAGTAGCCGAAGAAGCGCGGGTGCTGCCACAGCGACAGACCCGGCAGCACGATCCTGTCGAGGTCGGCCAGTACGTCGCCGAAGGTCTCGCCGTGCTCCGGCGGCGAGGCGGGCAGCGCCGCGGCCGTCATGCCGGGTTCGGTCACGGCTTGTACAGGGCGGCTGGCCATGCCTGTGTGATAGTCGGCGAGCCAATCGATCAGTTGGTGGCCGTAGCGGCGAAACTCGTCGGGGGTCATGCGCCGGTTAAATCACGTGCCGGGAAGGGCCGCCACAGCCCGCAGCGCGTCTGCGATGCCGGGGGCCGCTGCGAGGATCGGGTTGCCGCCTTGGGGTCCATCGCCGCCCATGAAGTCGCTCACGGCAGCGCCTGCCTCTGCCAGCACAACGAGCGCGGCCGCGACATCCCACAGGTTGATGTGCATCTCGACATAGGCGTCGATCCGCCCGGCCGCCACTTCGGCCAGGCCGAGTGCGCCGGACCCGCCGGCCCGCATCATGGCGCCGGCCGTCATCACCCGGCTGCACAGCGCGATGTAGTCGGGGGTCGGGCGGCGTGGCGACCAGCCGCATTCCACCATGGCGCGCGACAGCTCCGTCGTGCCTGCCGCGCGGATCGGTGCGCCGTTCAGCGTCGCACCTTGCCCGGCGCAGGCCGCATAGGTGTCGCCCAGGCGCGGCGCTGCCAGCACGCCCAGCAACGGCGTTCGGCCTTCGATCAGGCCGAGCGATACCGTCCAGCGGCTGCCGCCATGGGCGAAGTTGCTGGTGCCGTCGATCGGGTCCACCACCCAGCGTAGCGCGCCGGTGCGAGCCGCACCTCCCTCCTCGCCCTGGAATCCGTCCTCCGGGAATGCCTCGGCCATCGCGTCCGACAGGAAGCGCTCCACGGCGCCATCGGCCTCGGTCAGCCAGTCCTGCGCGCTCTTGAGCGTGCCGCCGCCGGCGCCGGCGAGCGGCTGCATACCCGCGGCCAGGCTGGCGGCGCGGGCGCAGGCGTCCCGCGCGACGTCGAACCGGCGCTGAAGAGCTGTCATCGAATACCCGCCCGCATGAAACTCTGCACGAACTGACGCTGGAACAGCAGAAAGGCAAGCAGCAGAGGCGCCGACGTCATCAGCGTCGCCGCAGAGATCACCGACCAATCGACACCCTGGTCAGTGGAGGCGAACACCGAAAGACCGACCGTGAGCGGGCGAGTGGCGACCGAGTTGGTCACGATCAGCGGCCAGAGGAAATTGTTCCAGTGGTAGCTGACGGAAACGAGGCCATAAGCGACGTAGGTCGGCCGTGCCAAAGGCACATACACGCGCCAGATGGTGGCGAGCAGCCCCAAGCCTTCCAGCCGGGCAGCATCGTCAAGCTCCTGCGGGATTTGGCGGAAGGTTTGACGCAGTAGGAATATACCGAAGGCCGAGCCTAAGTACGGCAGCGCGATCCCGGTAATGGTGTCCACCAGCCCGATACGCGAGAGGGTGGTGTAGTTCGCCACCAGCAGCACGTCCGGCATGATCATGAGCTGCAGCAACACCAGCGCGAAGACCACGTCCCGCCCCGGGAATGTCATGCGCGCGAACGCATAGGCGGCCGGCGTGCATAAGGCGAACTGCGCCACCAGGATCATGCTGACCAGAAGGAACGTGTTGAGCAGGTAGCGCGGAAACGGGGCTGCCACCCACGCCAGGGCGAAATTGTGCCCCGTGAGCGGCGCCAGCAGATCGAAGCGGGTCGCGTAAGCGGCGGGATGGACGGCGGCCCACAGCGCGTAAAGCAAGGGTGCGACCCACAGCAGGCCGAGTGCCCAGCTCGCTAGGCTGAGCGTCAACGCCGGAATTCTGGAACCACTCACCGGTAATGCGTCCGGCGGCCCAGGACGCCGAATTGAAGTCCGGCCAGGACACTGAGGATGAGGAGCAAGACCACGGTCAGCGTCGCCGCGGTCGAAATGTCCCAGAAGCGGAACCCGACCTCGTAGATATAATACAGTAACAGGGTGGTCGCATTGTCAGGGCCGCCATGCGTCATGACCACGACGTGGTCCACGAGGCGGAAGGCGTTCACCACCGCATTGACCAGCACGAACAGCGTCGTCGGCATCAGCAACGGCAGCGTGACCCGGCGCAGATAATACCACCGGCCCGCGCCTTCCAGCGCACCGGCTTCCTGCAACACGGGCGGCAGCGACTGAAGTGCGGCGAGGTAGAAGATCATGAAAAACCCGGCCTCCTTCCAGATCGCCACGGCCATCAGGGACGGAAGTGCGAGCGCCGGGTCACCGAGCCAGTTGTGACGGCCGAGACCGAGCCAGACGGAGACCTGGTCCAGAAGCCCGTAATCCGGCGTGTAGAAGAACAGCCAGATATTCGCGATCGCGATCATCGGCAGCATCGTTGGCAGGAAGAACGCCATGCGGAGTGCGGCGCGTCCAGGAATGGCCTCATTGACGGCTAAGGCCATGCCTAAGGCAAGCACCACGGACGCTGGAATGGTGACCAGGGCATAGACGGTGTTGTTGCGCATCGCCTCGAAGAACACCGGGTCATCGAGCAGCGCCGCATAGTTCGCAGCGCCTACCCAATGCGCCGGCCGGGCGCCGCGGGGTGTCGAATACAGGCTGTCCAGCAGCGTTGCGATGGCTGGCCAGTGGGTGAACGCCGCAAGGAGAGCCAATGCCGGTAGAAGAAGCAGCCAGGCGTGGACGGTCTCACGCCTCACCGGATCGGCGTGTCGATGACGCCGGTTGGTCGCGCGATAGCGAGCGGATCGTCGAAGGCCGGCGCCATCGCGACGCGTGCGCGCCGGCGCATCACTTGAAGCCCCGCAGCAGCCGGCTGGCCTCGGCCTGCGCCTCGGCCAGTGCGGCGTCCGGCTGCTTGCGGCCCGTGAGTGCGGCCTGGAGCGCGTTGTTCAGCACCTCCGTCACGCGCTGATTATCGTGGGTGGATAGTTCCGCGACCGCGTATTGCAACTGGTCGCGGGCCACGGCGGCAAGCGGGTAGCCGGCCACGTAGTCCTTCATCACAGGGGTTTCCCATGCGTCCGGCCGGGTCGCGACGTAGCCGGTGTCGATGCCCCATTGCGCCGCGCGCTGCGGGCTCGTGATCCACTGCAAGAACCGCAAGCTCGCCGCGCGCTGTGCCGGGCTGGCTTGCTTGAACAGGTAGAAGTTGCCGCCGCCGGTCGGGCTGCCGCGCCGCTCGCCCGCAGGCAGCATGGCGACGCCGAAGGGGAATTTGGCGTTGGTGCGGATGTTCGACAGGTTACCGGTCGTCGTCCAGATCATGGCGGACCGGCCCTCCAGGAAATCGCGCGGTGTGGTGCCCCATTCCGTCAGACCCGGCGGTGCGGCGCCGCTGCGCTGCAAGCCCAGCCAATACGCAAGGGCATTTCGGCTGGCCGGCGTGTCGTAGGTGACTTCGGTGCCGTTGGCATTGGCCAGCGACCCGCCTGCCTCTGCGACCAGCGCCTGGAACAGCCAATAGGTGAACCCGGTGGACGGGATCTCGACGCCCCAGCGCTGGTCCTTCTTGGCCAGCCTGGCCGCGGCATCGGCGTGCGCCGCCCAGGTCGCCGGAGGTTGCGCCGGGTCCAAGCCCGCTTCGCGGAACGCATCCTGGTTGTAGAACATGACGATGGTGGAACGCTGGAATGGAATCCCCCAGTCGTGCCCATCGATCTGACCATTGCGCAGGAAGGCCGGATAGAACCCGTCGATCCAGGCCTTGGTGTCGCCGGCCTCGTCGAACGGCACGATCAGCTCCGCGTCGATCAGGGAATAGGCGTCGGTGGACAGCAGCACCGCCATGTTCGGCGCGTTGCCCGACTTCGCCGCGGTGACGGCTTTGGTCAGCGTGTCGGTGTAGCTGCCGGCATAGACCGGCGTGACCTTCACGTCCGGATTGTCCTGCTCGAACGCCTTCGCGTAGCCGTCGATGATCTTCGTGATCGGGCCGCCAACGGCGACGGGGAACATGAAGTCGATGGCCGTCGGCGTTTGCGCCCGTGCGACAAACGGCGCGGCCAGTCCGCTGGCCAGGAGCGTGCGGCGGGGAAGTCTCATGCGAAAGCGTCCTCCGTTTGCAGCCGGAAACCGGCCTGATCGAAAAAATGCAGGTCCGCTTCGTCGAACTCGACCGCGGCCATGTCGCCCGGCGCCAGCGCTACCTGGCCCGGCGTTCGCGCCACCAGCGTGCCACGGCCCTCCGGCAGGGACAGCGTCAGGTTGGTGTCCGCCCCGAGGTACTCGGCATGATCCACCCTGGCAGCCAGCCCGCTCCGGCCCAGCCGGATCGCTTCAGGCCGGATGCCGACCGTCATGGCGGCCGATGGCGCTGGCCCAAGGGCGGCGGCCGGAAGCAGGTTCATCGGCGGGGTGCCGATGAACCCCGCCGCAAAGCGGCTCGCTGGATGGGCGTACAACTCGGCCGGGGATGCGTCCTGCTCGACCCGGCCGGCACGCAGCAGCACGACCTGGTCCGCCATCGACATGGCTTCGGTCTGGTCATGCGTGACGTAGAGCATCGTGATGCCGAGCCGGCGCTGCAGCTGCAGGATCTCCCGCCGCATGTCCGCCCGCAACTGCGCATCGAGGTTGGAGAGCGGTTCGTCCATCAGGCAGATACGCGCCTGCGCGACGACGGCGCGGCCAAGCGCCACCCGTTGCTGCTGGCCGCCCGAGAGCTGGCCGGGGCGCCTGTCGAGCAAGGCGGACAAGCCCAGCATGGACGCGGCGTCGGACAGGCGCCGAGCCCGTTCCGCCCGGGGCACGCTGCGGGCGCGCAGGCCGAACACGATGTTCTCGGCCACGCTCAGATGGGGAAACAGCGCGTAGGATTGGAACACCATCGCCACGCCACGTGCCGCGGGCGGCAAGCGGGTCACATCCCGGCCGCCGATTTCGACGGTGCCGGCGTCAGGCGTCTCCAGCCCGGCGGCGATGCGCAGGCACGTGGTCTTGCCGCAGCCGGACGGGCCAAGCAGCACGGCGAACTTGCCTGCCTTGACCGTGACGCTCACCCCCGCCAGCGCCGGGCCCGTGGCGGACGGCCAGCTTTTGAACAGGCCGGTCAGCTTGAGGTCGGCGCCGCCGATCGGTTGCGTTTGCGACATGGCCATACCGGTCTAGCGGCACGCAGGAATGCGGACAATGTCAACATGATGAAGCTTCGTGCGCTTGCCGGGATTGGCACTCCATGATCTGTGGCCGGCATGACAAAGCGGGCAGCAGGGCGGAAGCAGCGGCGTCGCGCAATGACGGTGATCGGGCTGACTGGCGGGATCGGGATGGGCAAGTCCACCGCCGCCGCGGCCTTCCGGCGCGCCCGCATCCCGGTATTCGACGCCGACGCGGCCGTTCATTGGTTGCAGGCGCCGGGTGGGCCCGCCTTGCCGGCCATCGGCGCCGCATTTCCCGGCACGGTTGTCGGCGGTGCGCTCGACCGCACCCGGTTGCGGGCCGCCGTGGTGGGCAACGAGGCGGCGATGAAACGCCTCGAGGCGATCCTGCATCCCAGGGTGCGCCGGATGGAAACCGCCTTCCTCGCCCGTGCGCGCCGGGCCAGGGCGCCAGCCGCGGTGCTGGACATCCCGCTTCTGCTGGAAACTGGCGGCGAGGCGCGAGTGGATTATGTCGTCGTGGTCTCCGCGCCACGCGCGGTGCAGATCGACCGTGTCCGCCGCCGGCGCGGCATGACCGGCGATCAGATCGCCGCTATCATCGCCAGGCAAATGCCCGATTCGCAGAAACGCCGCCGTGCCGATCTCGTGGTCCTCACCGGCCTGTCCCGCCAAACAGCGCTGCGCCCATTGCGGCGGCTGATCCGCTCCTTGCGGCCAGGGATGCCTGCATGAGCCGTTCGATCCTGTTCGACACCGAGACGACGGGATTGGATCCGCTGACCGGCGACCGCATGATCGAGATCGCCGCCCTTGAACTGATCCGCGATCTGCCGACCGGCGTGGTGTTCCACCGCCTGATCGATCCGGAACGTGACATCGACCCGGACGCGACGCGCGTTCACGGCCTGACCCGCGCCGACCTGAAGGGCAAGCCGCGCTTTGCGGAGATCGTGGACGAGCTGCTGGACTTCATCGGCGGTGACCCGCTGGTCGCCCACAATGCGACCTTCGACTTCAACTTCCTCAACGCCGAACTGGCACGGGTCAATCGCCCATCAGTGTGCCTGTCGCGCAAGATCGACACTCTCGAGCTGGCGCGGACCCGCTTCCCCGGCCTGCCGAATAGCCTGGACGCGCTGTGCCGCCGCTTCGGGATCGATCTGTCGGAGCGCACCAGCCACAACGCATTGCTGGACTGCCGCCTGCTGGCCGACGTTTACATCGAACTCACCGGCGGCCGTCAGCGCGGCCTGTCGCTGGTCGCCGACGCCAGCTCGCAAGCGCCCTTGGTGGTTTACCAAGCCAGCGCCATCCGCGTGCCCCGGCTGGTGGTCCCGACCGCGGCCGAGGCGGAGGCGCACGCGGCGTTCGTGGCCAAGCTGAAGGAGCCGGTCTGGGCGTCCGCCTAAATCAGCCGCGGCGTCCAGACGCCTAGACCGTGACCGGCGCCGCGCCGTTCTGCTTGCGGGCCTGCCAAAGTGCGACGAAGTCGATCGGCTGCAACAGCACCGGAGGAAATCCGCCATCGCGGGTGACATCGGCCAGGATGTTGCGGGCGTAAGGGAACAGCAGCCGCGGGCACTCGATCAGCAGCACCGGCTCGACCGAGTTATCCGGAATGCCATTCAGCGTGAAGATGCCGGCATAGGACAGTTCGGCGATGAACACGGCGCGGCCGGGCTCGCTGGTCTGGCCCTCGGCCGCAGGCCCCTCGGTCGCGTCAGCCTTGATCACCAAGGCCACTTCAAAAACGTTCTGGCCTTCCTGGATGCGGCGCGCCTGCACGTCCAGATTGATCTGAACGTTCGGCTGGGAGCGCAGGCTGGCGAAAATCTCAGGCGCGCCGGGCACTTCGAACGACAAATCCTTCACGAACTGGATGTTGACGACCAGCGGCGGTACGGCCTGCGGCGGGGCGTTGGTGGCGCCCATCGGGGCGGGAGTCGTTTCGGACATGCAGTCGTCTCCAGCGGGTAGGAATTCGTTGCTCGTCAGGAATGTCGAAGCTCTGACTCGAAGTTTGCGGGCGGTAGCACGGGCAGCCTGCGCCCGCCAGCAGCATCAGTGCTGCCAGATGATCTCCGCCGGGGCAGGGGCAGTCGGGTCGAAGGTAATCCATTGGCCGTTCGCCACACTGGTGCCGGTCAGTGCCAGGATGAACCCCCAATGGCTCACCACCACGGTCTCCTGCCAGTCTGCGCGGGCCGCCATGTCCTCGCGGAACCGGCCGGCGCGAAGGATCACATCCTCCTTCGGTTCGTCCTCGGTCGGCCACCAGACATCGTCGATGGCCGAAAAATCGTGGCCAGGCCAGGCCTGCTGCAGGTCGGCGACGCGGCTGCCGACGTCACACTTGAAGGCGTAACGTTCCCGCACCGCCGGGCTGACCAGCACTGGCAGGCCGAGCCGCCGGGCGAGCGGTTCGGCGGTCTGCAAGGCCCGGGTGTAGGGCGACGCGATAATCCGGCTGATCGCGCGGTCCGACAGCGCGCCGGCGGCCTGCTCCGCTTGCTCATGGCCCAGCGCGGTGAGGCGTGGATCTTCGATGCCAGGGTCTCGGCGATGAACCGTGAAGTGCAGGTTGAACTCGCTTTGGCCGTGACGCAGCAGGATCATACCGGCACCCCCTAGCGTCCCGCAGCCCGATCGGCAATGGTTTCAGCGCTTTGGCGGGGCGTGGACAGCGCCCTGGGCGGCCTCGTTGTTCCGGGCCGTGTGCACCCCTATCTATGGTGCCTCAGGAGTTTCAGGATATGGGTTCAGGCGGGTTTCCGATCGATCTGATACTATTCGGCATGATTGCAGCATTCTTGGTGCTGCGTCTGCGGAGCATCCTGGGCCGGCGCGATGGGTTCGAACCGACACAGCAAGGGCCCGCCCGCCCGGTTGGTCGCCCGGCCGGTCCCGTGATCGAAGGCCGCGCTGAGCCCGCAACGACACCAGGCCGCCCGGTCCCCGACGCTGCCTCGGCGTTGGGACAGACGCTCGAGCGCATGCGGCGCGTGGACAGCACGTTCGATGCGGACCATTTCCTGACCGGCGCCGAAGCGGCGTTCCGGCTGATCGTGACCGAGTTCGCGGCCGCCAACCGCGATGCGCTGCGTCCGTTGCTGACGCCTGAGACGTTCGCCATCTTCGAATCGGCGATTTCGGCCCGCGAGGCCGCCGGGGAGACGCAGACCAGCGAGATCCGCGGCATCCAGGAAGCCACGATCGAAGCGGCCGGGCTGCAGGGCACGATGGCCGAAATCACCGTCCGCTTCGTCTCCGACCAGATCAGCCAGACGCTGGACCGCGAGGGCAAATATGTCGCCGGCGCCGACGCGGTGACCGAACTGCGCGACATTTGGACATTCGTGCGCGACCTCGCCCGTTCTGACCCGACGTGGCGGCTGGCCCAGGCACGCTCCGCCTAAACCCTCGCCGGGATTGCCTGAGCATGCTGCAGACGCCACCGCGAGTTGCTTTGTTCGTCACGTGCCTAGTGGACTTGCACCGCCCCAGCGTGGGGTTCGCGGCGATCAAGCTGCTGGAGGCGGCCGGCTGTCTGGTCGAGGTGCCGCGGGCGCAAACCTGTTGCGGCCAGCCTGCCTACAACACGGGCGATCGCACCACCGCACGGGACCTTGCCGCCGGGATCATCGATGCGTTCGGCGGCTACGACTACGTCGTGGTGCCCTCGGGCTCCTGCGGCGGCATGATCGCGCATCACTTCGCGGGCCTGTTCGCCGATGATCCTGACCTGCGCACCCGGGCCGAGGCGCTGGCTGAGAAAACCCACGAGCTGGTGGAGTTTCTGGTCGATGTGATGGGCATGGACGCGGTCACAGCCCGGTGCGACGCGGTCGCCACCTACCACGATTCCTGTAGCGGCTTGCGGGAAATGGGGGTGAAGGCGCAGCCACGGCAACTGCTTGGCAGCGTGTCGGGGCTTGAGTTGCGGGAGATGACGGACCCTGACGTCTGTTGCGGGTTCGGCGGCACGTTCTGCGTCAAATACCCGGAGATCTCGACCCGGATGGTGTCGGACAAGACGCGCAACATCGCGGACACAGGGGCCGGCTTGTTGCTGGCCGGCGACATGGGCTGCCTGCTGAACATGGCCGGGCGCTTGTCACGGGAGGGCAGCCCGATCGCTGTTCGTCACGTCGCTGAGGTGTTGGCGGACATGACCGATCAGGTTGCCCCGATCGGCATGCCGCGGGTCAAGGCGAAAGCGTAAGCCCTACCGCTCGGTGTCGTCCGCCTCGGGTTCGACTTCGATCTCGTCCGGAATGGCGTCGGCGTCATCCTCGAGGTCGGCGGCGTCTTCCAGCACGTCCTCCTCCGCCTCGTCCTCGACGGCCTCGACCTCGACATCCGGATCATCCGCGACGGCGACCTTCTTCGGGCGCTTCTCTTCGACGACGTTGCCGCCGGCGCGGCGTGCGCGCGGGATTTCCGCAGGCTGCTCGGTGCCGCACTTGGGGCACACGGCGGGAGTCTTCTGGAGGTCATAAAACTTTGCGCCGCAAGCCACGCAGACGCGCTTGGTGCCGAGTTCAGGCTTCGCCATGCCGTCGCGTCTCCTTACCATTCCGGTACACTCTGCCGGAGGGCGCGCCCCATGCCACCGCCGGAGCCATGTGTCAAACCGGCCACAGGCGATCGGCAGGGGTAAAACGCTATCCAAGCGCGCTCCCCCCTGCTATCCGCCCCGCCCTATGGTTCTGCCGCAACCCCTCTCCGCCCGCCGGCCTTCCCGCCCGCTGACCGGGCGCGTCACCGTTCCGGGCGACAAGTCGATCAGCCATCGCGCCCTCATGTTCGGCGCGCTTGCGGTGGGGCAGACCCGGATCTCCGGATTGCTCGAGGGTGAGGACGTCCTGCGCACCGCCGGCGCCATGCGCGCTTTAGGCGCGCAAATCGTGCAGGAGGGCTCGGTTTGGCGCGTGGCGGGCCGCGGCGTGGGCGGCCTGGCGGAGCCGGACGACGTGCTCGACATGGGCAACTCCGGCACGGCGGCCCGGCTACTGGCCGGAATGCTGGCGACGCACGACCTGTTCGCGGTCATGACGGGCGACGCCAGCCTGCGCCGCCGGCCGATGCGCCGGGTCACCGAGCCACTGAGCATGTCGGGCGCGCGTTTCGTCGCCCGCGAGGGAGGGCGTTTGCCGTTGGCGATCCAAGGCGCGGCCGACGCCATGCCCATTCACTACCGCGTCCCGGTTGCCTCCGCGCAGGTGAAATCCGCCATCCTGCTCGCCGGCCTCAATGCGCGCGGCCAAACCGTGGTGGAGGAGCCTGTCGCCACCCGCGACCACAGCGAGAACATGCTGCGCCACTTCGGCGCTGCCGTGAGCGTGGAGGTGAACGGTGCGTCGCGCATCATCACCCTGGCCGGCCAGCCCGAACTGCGCGCCCGCGACGTGTCCGTGCCCGGCGATCCGTCGTCAGCCGCGTTCCCTCTGGTCGCTGCGCTGCTGGTGCCCGGGTCCGAGGTCACGCTTCAAGGCGTCGGGCTGAACCCGCTCCGCACCGGCCTGTTCACCACGCTTCGCGAGATGGGGGCCGATATCACCGTCACGGGGGAGCGGCTGGAAGGTGGCGAGCCCGTCGGTGACCTGGTCGTTCGGCACGGCCCGCTGCAGCCGGTCGATGTCCCGCCGGAGCGGGCGCCGTCGATGATCGATGAATACCCGGTGCTTGCCGTCGCCGCGGCTTTTGCCACCGGCACCAGCCGGATGCGCGGATTGGCGGAACTGCGGGTGAAGGAGAGCGACCGCCTTTCGGCCACGGCGGCCATGCTGCAAGCCGCCGGTGCTGCCATCGCGATCGAGGGCGATGACTTGCTGGTGCACGGCCGCGGCCGGCTCGCCGGCGGCTGCACGGTCGCCACGCACATGGACCACCGGCTGGCCATGAGCGCGCTGGTCATGGGCCTGGCGACGGATGCCCCCGTCGGGGTGGACGATGCGGCGTTCATCGAACCCAGGGTCG
>CAZZVB010000105.1:0-15090 GCA_964657445.1 uncultured Burkholderiaceae bacterium
ATGGCAAAGCACAGCTTCTTCTGCATCGACGCCCATACCTGCGGCAATCCGGTACGCGTCGTGGCCGGTGGCGGGCCGTTGCTGCCCAACGTGTCCATGGCCGAAAAGCGCCAGATCTTCATGCGCGATCATGACTGGGTGCGCCGCGCCCTGATGTTCGAACCGCGCGGGCATGACGTGATGTCGGGCTCGATCCTGTATCCATCCTCGCGCGAGGACTGCGAACTGGGCGTGCTTTATATCGAGGTCAGCGGCTGCCTGCCGATGTGCGGCCATGGCACCATCGGCACCGTCACGGTGGCGATCGAGGAAGGCCTGGTGCAGCCCCGCACGCCGGGCCGCTTCGCCATCGAGGCGCCGGCCGGGCGGGTCGAGATCGAATACGTGCAGGAAGGCGCGTACGTCGAACAGGTGCGCCTGCATAACGTGCCTGCCTACCTGCACGCCGCCGACGTGAGCATCGACGTGCCGGGCCTGGGCGAACTGGTCATTGACGTCGCTTACGGGGGCAATTTCTACGCCATCATCGAACCGCAGACGAACTGGCCGGGCCTGGACGAGTGCAGCGCACGCGACCTGATCCGCTGGAGCCCGGCCGTCCGCAAGGCCGCCCAGGCTGCCGTAGCGCCCGTCCATCCGGAAGATGACCGCATCCACAGCGTCAGCCACATCCAGTGGTGCGACAAGCCGCGGCATGGCCGGGCGCATGCGCGCAATGCGGTGTTCTACGGCGATGCCGCGATCGACCGATCGCCCTGCGGTACCGGGTCTTCCGCGCGCATGGCGCAATTGACTGCCAAGGGCCGCCTGGCGGTCGGGGACGAGTTCATCCACGAGAGCATCATCGGCAGCCTGTTCGACTGCCGGGTGGAATCCGCCGCCCATGTCGGCAACCTCGATGCGATCAACCCGAGCGTCGCCGGCTGGGCGAGGATCACCGGGCACAACACCATCTTCGTGGACGACCGCGACCCGTTCGCGCACGGCTTCCAGGTGGCCTGACGCCCGGCTTGACCTACCCCGACCCCCAAGCCACTTAACGGCTGTTAGCCGGGGCCAGACCAAGGCCCGGCCGGAGGTTGCAAGGCTTCATGTCCACCCGCGTTGTCATCGATCACCGGCTCGGCGGCGCCCTCCGGCATCCGGAAAAGGCGAACCGGCCGAGCGCGCCTGCGCTGCGCAAGCCCGACTGGATCCGCGTGCGGGCGCCGAATCACCCGACCTACATCGAGACGCGCAACCTGATGCGCGAGAACAAGCTGGTCACGGTGTGCGAGGAAGCCGCTTGCCCGAATATCGGCGAATGCTGGTCCCAGCGCCACGCCACCATGATGATCATGGGCGACACCTGCACGCGCGCCTGCGCCTTCTGCAACGTGGCGACGGGCATGCCCGAGCCGCTGGACGCGACCGAGCCGGGCCGGGTCGCTGATGCCGTCGCCAAGCTCGGCCTGCGCCACGTCGTGATCACCTCGGTGGACCGCGACGACCTGCCAGATGGCGGGGCCGGGCACATCGCGGCCGTGATCCGCGCGATCCGCGCCGCGGCGCCCGGCACCACGATCGAGGTGCTGACGCCCGATTTCCTGCGCAAGCCCGGTGCCGCCGAGATGGTGGTCGCCGCCAAGCCGGACGTATTCAACCACAACCTCGAGACCGTGCCCCGGCTGTATCCGACGATCCGCCCCGGCGCGCGCTACTTCCAGTCGCTGCGGCTGCTCGATCATGTGAAGACGCTCGACCCGACGATTTTCACCAAATCCGGCTTGATGGTCGGATTGGGTGAGGCGAAGGGAGAGATTATGCAGGTGATGGACGACATGCGCATGGCGGACATCGACTTCATCACGCTGGGCCAATACCTTCAGCCCACGCCGAAGCACGCCGCCGTGGACCGGTTCGTGACGCCGGACGAGTTCGCCGACTACGCCAGCATCGCGCGGGCCAAGGGGTTCCTCATGGTCAGCGCGACCCCGCTGACCCGGTCCTCCTACCACGCTGACGCCGACTTTGCCGCCTTGCGGTCGGCCCGCCTGCAGCTGGTAGGCGCGGCGTAGGTGCCGACCCATGCCGAGCACAAGCTGGTGCCATACACGGTGGACCAGATGTTCGACCTCGTGGCCGATGTCGGCAAATACCATGACTTCCTGCCCTGGTGCGCCGGATCGCGGGTTCGTACGCGTACCGAAACGGAGCTGGTTGCGGATTTGACCATCGGCTTCGGCCCGTTCCGCGAGAGCTTCACCAGCCGGGTGGCGCTGGAGAAGCCGAAGACCGTGAACGTCAAATACGAGAACGGGCCGTTCCGTTACCTCAACAACCAATGGACATTCACCCCGGCGCCGAATGGCTGCCGGGTGGATTTCTTTGTGGATTTCGAGTTCCGCAGCCGCATGCTGCAGGCGGCAATCGGTGTCGTGTTCAATCAGGCGGTGCAAGCAATGGTCAACGCGTTCCTCAAGCGGGCCCGTGAGATTTATGGACGGCCGACCGCGACCATGTCGGTGAGCGCCCCCTTGGCGAAGCGCGCATGACCTTCGCCCCTCCGCCGTTCCGCTCGCCCGTGCCGGTGCGGGTGAACCTGTATTCCGACACCCAGACCCGCCCGACGCAGGCGATGAAGGCCGCCATGATGGAGGCGGAGGTCGGGGACGAGCAGCACGGCGACGACCCGACCATCAATGCGCTGTGTGAGAAGATGGCGGCATTGCTGGGCAAGCAGGCGGCGGTGTTCCTGCCCTCGGGCACGATGTGCAACCAGATTTCCATCCTGACCCATTGCCGGCCCGGCGATGAGATCCTGGCGCACGAGACCGCCCACATCCTGACCAGCGAAGGCGGCGCGCCGGGTGCGCTGGCCGGCGCATCGGTGTTCGGGATGCCCGGCCCGGACGGCACCTTCACCGCCGACACCGTTCGTGCCGCGATTCGGCCCAAGTCGCGATACGCGCCGCCGCAGGCGCTGCTTGCAACGGAGCAGACCGCCAATCTCGGCGGCGGCGCGGTCTGGCCGGTGGATATGTTGAACGAAGTGGCCGAGGTGGCGCACGAGAACGGCCTGGCCACCCATATGGACGGCGCCCGGCTGATGAACGCGGTCGTTGCCTCCGGCGTGCCGGCGGCCGAAATGGTCGCGGGCTACGATAGCGTCTGGCTCGACTTCACCAAGGGCCTGGGTGCGCCGCTCGGCGCCGTGCTGGCGGGCTCGACGGAGTTCATCGGCGCGGCCTGGCGCTGGAAGCAACGCATGGGCGGATCGCTGCGGCAGGGCGGCATCTGTGCGGCGGCCTGCATCTATGCGCTCGATCATAACATCGACCGGCTGCAGGAAGACCACGACAACGCCAAGTCGTTGGCGCGTAGCCTGGCGCAGGTCCAGGGCCTGCGCGTGGCGATGCCTGTCACCAACCTCGTGTACATCGACACCTCGGAGTCGGGCATCGATGCGACGGAACTGGCACATCGCGCCGCACAGCATGGCGTGTTGATCTCGGTCATGGGCAAGCACAAGGCGCGCGCTTGCACCCATCTGGACGTCTCGGCCGCGCAGGTCGAGGAAGCCGCGGCAGTGCTGCGTTCGGTCGCCGCTTAGGAGAAACGCTGATGCGCATGATCGCCGGCACGTTCACCCTGCTGCTGTTCGCCGGCCTCGCGCAGGCGCAAACGCCGTTGACGGGCACCACCGGGGCGCCGACGTCCACCCCGCCGATCACGCATGACGTCCCGGTGCCCGGCACTGACAAAGTCGCCCCTGCCCATAAAGCCGCAGTGCGGAGGCACACTCGCACGCACACCGTCAAACCGGCCCAGTGATGCCGGACTTCGTCATCGAAGCCGGCACGCCTGAAGCTGTCGCCTTCCGCCTGATGCAGGAAATCCTGAAGACGGAGCAGGCGCGCCCCGGCCGGGAGGAGCTGCTAAAGCTCTATGCCGAATGCCTTGCCACCGTGCGCGGCCCGGTCGCCGAAGATCTGCTCGCGGCGTTGAACCTGGACGATTAGAGAGCCCTTTCCCATTGAGTCCCGGTGGGAGAGGGGGAAGCCGCTGCCTCCCGTATCAGCTCGAACGCGAACGCCACGGTTGCCTCTCGCACGGCGGCACGATCGCCCGGAAAGATGCGATGTTCGGTGCGGACGCCGCTGCCGCGCCGCTGACAGCCGAACCATACCAGCCCGACCGGCTTTTCCGCGCTCCCGCCGCCCGGGCCGGCAACGCCGGTGACTGCCACCGCGACGTCCGCATTTGACCTGGTTGCGGCACCCTCCGCCATCGCAGCGGCGACCGGCTGACTGACAGCGCCGTGCGCTGCGATCAACTCCGTCGGCACGCCCAGCATCTCAGTCTTGGCTTCGTTGGAATAGGTGACGAACCCGCGATCCACCACATCCGACGACCCAGGCACATGCGTCAGCGCCGCCGCGATAAGCCCCCCGGTGCAGCTTTCCGCCGTCGCCATTCTCAGCCCGCCCAAGCGCATGAGCGCCAGCAGCGCCTCCGCTTCGTTCAAGATCGCCTGGTTCAACATCGTCCGTCCCTCGCCGTTACGGCATCGTAGGATGGGCAAGCGAAGCGCGACCCATCTCAACCAGCCAAACCAAAGCCGCCGCGCCCAACCCGGCAGCCAGGTCATCGCCCATCACCCCGGCCCGGCCCGGCACCCGGTCCAGCCGCCCGATCGGGCCGGGCTTGGTGATGTCCAGCAGCCGGAACGACGCGAACGCAACCAGCACCCCGAGCGGCGAAGGCCAGGACAACGGCAGCATGGCGATCCACATGCCGGCGACTTCGTCGATCACCACCCAACCCGGATCGGCGTCTCCGCCCGCACGCGGAATCGCCCAAAGCCCGGCCGCTGTCGCCACGGCCACGCCGGCTGCAAGCGCCCATCGCCCGCCAGCGGCCAGGATCGCGGCCCCCACCAGAGCGGCGGCCAGCGATCCCCAGGTGCCCGGCGCGCGCGGCAGGAAGCCCACGCCGCCACCGCTCGCCACCAGCCGGGCGACGTTCATCCGTGCCAGCGCGCCAGCGGGTGCGGCAGCACCGCCCCGGTCAGCGCGCGATACACCACGACGTTCTCCAACACCCGCTGCACATAGTTTCGGGTCTCGGAGAACGGGATGAGCTCGATCCAGTCCACGATGTCGATCCCGCCGGCCTGCGCCGGATCGCCATTCGCGTTGATCCAGTCCGTCACCCGGCCTGGCCCGGCGTTGTAACCGGCCACGGCATACGGCACGGCGCCACCGAACTGGTCCAGCAGCCCGGCCAGATAGGCGGTGCCGAGCCGCATGTTGTAAGCCGGGTCGGTGTTCAGGGCGCCCAGGTTGACGGTCCCGTCGCCAAGCCGGTGCGCGACCGCCTGTGCGGTGCCCGGCATCAACTGCATCAGCCCGCGTGCGCCCACCGGGCTCAGCGCCTCGGTATTGAAGTTGCTCTCCTGCCGGATCAGCCCCAGCGCGAGCGCGGGCTCCACCGGGCCTGGCGGCGGCTCCACCGCCACCGGCCAGCCCGCCTCCGTCAGCATCACGCCGTCCCGGCCCGCCCGCCGTGCGATCGCGACCGCCAGGTCCGGCATCCCGAACCCGACGGCCAGCCGCGCCGCGAGCGTGCGCCCGGTGCCGTCGGCGGCCAGATCGTCCAGCCGCATGACGAAGGCGCGGGCGCGGCGTGGCTCACCCCAGGCCATCAGCAGAGCGGCGGCGCGTGCGTTCTCCGACCCGATGAAATCCAGCGCGCGGGCAGGCGTCCATCCCGGGTCGCGTGCGGCCCGGATGCGCGCGGCCAGCCGGTCGTCCCCCTCGCCGAGCTGCCGCGAGGCCAATTGGCCGTAGAATGTGGTCGGCCACGCCGCCGCCGCGGCATAGGCATCATGCGCGGCCTTGGCGTCGCCGCCCATGTCGGCGGCCCGGCCGAACCAGTAATTGGCGCGGCCCTGCGTGATGGCGGCGTGGCTCAACCCCGAAAGCGCCTTGAAGTGACGCTGCGCCGAAGCCGGGTCGTTCAAGCGGCGGAGCGCGATGAACCCGGCCAGGAATTCGGCGTCGAGCGCCTGCTCCGGCGCCAGGCCGAATGCGCTGTCCACCAGGCCATAGGCTCCGTTCGGATCCTGCCGCAGCCGCCGCCGGGCCAGCAGGTTGCGCTCGTCCCAGAACGCCGGCCGGCGCTCGGGTGCGACGGCCTGTTCGGCTGCCGTGCCCATGGCGAGCCAGAGCTTCTGGGCATCCTCATCCTGCCCGGCGCGCCGCAGCCATTTCGCCAATTCCAGCATCAGCGCTGGGTCCACCTGCGCGTTGCCGGGCAGCGCCGCCACCAATGCGCGGGCGGACGTGTCGTCGCGCTTCAACGCCAGCCGCGCCTCCGCGGCCGGGCGTTGCGCTGGATCGACCCGGGCGACCTGACGCCAGGCGGGGCCGCCGACGGCGCCATTATCGCTCCAGGCCAGCCGGTCAAAGCGGCGCCACTGATCTTGCGGGGTAAGCTGCTTGCCCCATTGCCGCATGAACGCGGCCTCACCCGGGGCATCGGTGATGCCGGTCATCCAAGCCTGGCGCGCTACCTCCATGGCATCTGGCCGCCCGGCATTGGCGCCCGCCGTGGCGCAGCGCAGCAGGGAGGGCACTTCGCGGACGGGCTGGTGCGCGCAGATGTCCAGCACGGTGCGATCGTCGGGTTCGGCGGCCAGCGCCTCGGACAAGCGCCGCGATAGTGCGCCCATGTTCGGCCAGGCCGGGTTGTCGGCCATGAAGGCGGCGATTTCGGCCGGATGCCCGCCACCCGGCGAGAGCAGACGGAAGTACAGCACCAGCTTGTGCGCCACCGGATCGGGCGAGTCGGCCACCAGCGCGTCGGCGTCGGGCCAGCGGTTTTCCTTCAGTGCCGTGCCGATATCGTCCGCCCGCGCGCAGTGTGGCGCGGCGAGGACAACGACAGCGATCAAAAGTGCGGACCAGCGCAGCATCAGGCGGCATTGAAGCAGAAAACCCGTGTGCTTGCAGCCGGTCCGGGGCATGCCTACCCTACCATCCCCCACTCCCGGATCTCGTCCCATGTTCACTGGCTCGCTCGTCGCCCTCATCACCCCCATGCGCCCGGACGGCGCAGTGGACGAGGACGCGTTCGCCAACTTCGTGGAATGGCAGATCAAGCAGGGCACGCAGGGGCTCGTCCCCGTCGGCACCACCGGCGAAAGTCCGACCTTGTCGCATGCCGAGCACAAGCGGGTGGTGGAGATCGCCATCGAGGTCGCCGCCGGCCGGGTGCCGGTGATCGCGGGCGCCGGGTCGAATTGCACGGCCGAGGCGATCGAGTTGGCGCAGCATGCCAAGGACGCCGGCGCGGATGCCGTGCTGGTGGTGACGCCCTATTACAACAAACCGACCCAGGACGGGCTGTACCGGCACTTCACCGCCATCGCCGACACAGTCGAAATCCCGATCATCATCTACAACATCCCGCCGCGCTCGGTCGTGGACATGAGCGTGGAGACGATGGGGCGACTGGCAAGGCACCGCAACATCGTGGGCGTGAAGGATGCTACCGCCAACCTGGCCCGGCCGCTGCACACCTCCGCGGCGTGCGGCGACAGCTTCGTCCAATTGTCCGGCGAGGATCACACCGCGCTCGCCTTCCTGGCCGCAGGCGGGCAGGGCTGCATCAGCGTCACCGGCAACATCGCGCCTGCGCAGTGCAGCGCCATGCACGCCGCTTGGGCCGAAGGCCGGGTCGCGGAGGCGATGGCGATACAGCGGCGGCTGGTGCCTGTGCATGATGCGATGTTCGCGGAGTCCAATCCCGGCCCGGTGAAATACGCTGCCAGCCTGCTCGGCTATGGCAGCGAGCATTGCCGCTTGCCGATGGCGCCGATCGCCGACGCCACGAAGCAGCGGGTTCGGGCCGCCATGACCGGCGCGGGGCTGTTGAACTAGCGATGGCGGCGGAAAAGAAGAAAAGCGGCCTGATCAGTCACGGCTTGGCCGCGCAGAACCGGAAGGCCCGCTTCGATTACACGATCAAGCAGACCGTCGAAGCAGGCATCGTGCTGAAAGGCCCGGAGGTCAAAAGCCTGCGTCACGGCCGGGCCACGATCACCGAAGCCTGGGCGGGCGAGCGGGATGGGGAGATGTGGCTGTTCAATTGCTACATCCCCGAATACCAGGGCGGCATCCTGTCCAAGTTCGAGCCGCGGGCGCCGCGCAAGCTCCTGGTGAAGAAGAAGCAGCGAGACGGGCTGCTCGGCGCCATCAGCAAGGACGGGTATTCCATCGTCCCGCTCGACATCCACTTCAACGATCGCGGCCTGGCCAAGGTCCTGCTCGGACTGGGGCAGGGCAAGCAGAAGGCCGACAAGCGCCAGGCGGCCGCCGCCAAGGATTGGGCGAGGGACAAGGCGCGGCTGATGCGCGACCGGGGCTGACGATCATCGCGTCAGCCCACAGTCCGCGCCGCCGTTCAACGGGCCGCCAGCGTGCTGGCCGTCGCCCCGTTCAGCACCAGCCTGCCGCCCTGCGACCCGATGTCACTGAGCTTGACCTCGGACAAGTGGTTGCCCGGCGTCCTGACGAAGCCATGCCAGACCACCGCCGTATCGCCCTGGACGGACTTCACGCTGCCAAGCACCGCGCCGCTCGCGTCATAGAGAAAGGCTCCAGCGTCTGCCTGGGAGGGTTGCGCGGAGACCGGCACGGCGATGCTCAGTCCCATCAAAAGGGCGCAGACTCCCGTAAACCGTCCAAATGTCATGATACTCGCTCCTCAAAAAGCAACCGGTCTTTGGGTACCGGTCGGTATGTGTAATAGATACCAACCGAAATTCAGATTTCAAGCGGTTTTTCAATGATGGCTGCATTATGCGTCTGACGCGGGAAGAAAGCCGGGAGCAAACCCGGGAGCGGCTGATCGAGGCCGCGAAGGCGTGCCTGATCCGCAAGGGTTACGAGGGGGCCAGTATCGGTGACATCGCCGAGGAAGCCGGTTTCACCAAGGGCGCTTTCTTCTCGAACTTCGAAAGCAAGGAAGCCCTGCTGCTCGAGATTTTGCGCCGGCACAAAGCCGACGAGATCGACCGCATGGCGGCGATCAGCCTCGACGAGGCGAACACCCCGGTGTCCTCGCCGGCGCTGGAGCGTTACATCGACCGCCTGGACATCGATTGCGGGTTCACGTTGCTGGACATCCAGTTGGAGTTGCAGGCCAGCCGCAATCCCGCCTTTGCCGTGCAATATGCCGAGGTCGAACAGGTATTCCGCTCAGGCCTGGCCAAGTTGCTCGCAGGTACCTTCGAACGTGCCGGCCGCACCATGCCGGGAACACCCGCTCAGCTTGCCGACATCATGCTTGCGCTGACCCGCGGTCTGGTGCTGGGCCACGTCGCCGACCCGCGACGGCCGCCGTTCAGCCACAACATCAAGCTCGTGTTGTGGAGCTTGCTGATGAGTGCGGCCCCGTCCGAGCCAGGGCCGGCTGGTTAGGATTGCCCTGCCTTCGGCTCGCGATGACCGGCTGCGCGCCGCCCGGCCCGTTCTTCAGCGAGCGCTAGGCCAGGAAGATCGCCATCAGGATCAGCAGGACAACGACGGCGATTACGGCCCCGGTGGCAAAGCTGGTGAAGCTGCCCCAGAACGCCTGGCGGTCGGCGACGAACGCCTCGTCGATGGCAGGACCGGGCTCGGTGACCGTGCTGGTGCCATGCGGCGTTTCGGTGGTGACGACGGTTGCCATGATCAGGCCCTCAAACCTCGCAGCGATGCGCCGCTTCTAGGACTCAGGTGCGGCTACTGGCAAGGGGCTGGGGTTCATCAGCGACGCCGCCGCGTCGGGGATCGCAGCGTCCCCCAGCACGAAGGCTTGCAGCGCGGCCGGATACAGCCGGTGTTCCTGCGCCAGCACCCGTTCCGCCAGCGTCTCCGCCGTATCGCCCGGCAGTACGGGCACCGCCGCCTGGGCCAGGATGGGCCCCTCGTCCATGGTTTGCGTCACCAGGTGCACCGTGCAGCCATGCAGCTTGCAGCCGGCGGCCAGCGCCCGTTCGTGCGTGTGCAGGCCGGGGAAGGCAGGCAGCAGGGACGGATGGATGTTGAGCATCCGGCCAGCCCAACGCCCGACCAGCCACGGCGTCAGCAGGCGCATGTAGCCGGCCAGGCAGACCAACTCGATGCCGTGCTCCGTGAGCACGGCATCGACGGCCCGTTCATGCGCTTCCCGGTCACGGCCGAAGCTGCGGTGGTCGATGGCAAGGGCCGGCACTCGGGCCGCGATCCCGCGGTCCAGCGCTCCGGCGCCCGGCTGATTGGACAGCACCAGCGCGATCGTCGCGGGGAAGGCGGGGTTGGCGGCGGCGTCCAGCAGTGCGCCCAGGTTGCTGCCGCGCCCGCTGGCCAGGACGGCGACGCGCCGCCGGGTCACACGAACTCGACGATGGGTGGACCGTCGGCGGCCTCTATGCGGCCGATCGTGAACACCGTCTCGCCATGCTGCTGCAGCATGGCGGTCGCGGCCGGCGCGTCCTCCACCACCAGCGCCATGCCGATGCCGCAGTTGAACACGCGCAGCATCTCCGCCGATGCCACCCCGCCGCGCTCGGCCAGCCATTGCATCACCGCCGGGCGAGGCCAGGATGACCCGTCCAGGACCGCCTTGGTGCCGTGGGGCAGCGCGCGCGGCAGATTGCCGGGCAGTCCGCCGCCGGTGATGTGCGCTGCCGCTCGAAGCAAGCCGGCGCGATGCAGCGCCAGCACCGCCTTCACGTAGATCCGCGTCGGCTCCATCAGCGCCTCGGCCAGGGTGCGGCCTGCCGCGAACGGCGCCGGGTCACCCCAGCCGGTGTTGCCGCCGGACACGATCCGCCGCACCAGCGAGAACCCGTTGGAATGCACGCCGGAACTGGCGAGGCCGAGCACGCTCTGGCCGGGCGCCACCCCATCCGGCAGCAACGCGCCGCGTTCGGCGGCACCGACCGAGAACCCGGCGAGGTCGTAGTCGCCCGCGCCATACATGCCTGGCATTTCCGCCGTTTCGCCCCCGACCAGGGCGCAGCCGGCGATCTCGCAGCCGCGCGCGATGCCGGCCACGACCCGGCCGGCCTGCTCCACATCCAGCGCGCCGGTCGCGAAATAATCGAGGAAGATCAATGGCTCAGCGCCCTGGACAATCAGATCGTTGACGCACATCGCGACCAGGTCGATGCCGACAGTGTCATGCTGCCCGGTGTCGATGGCGATCTTGAGCTTGGTGCCGACGCCGTCCGTGGTGGACACCAGCACCGGGTCGATGAAGCCAGCCGCCTTGAGGTCGAACAGCGCGCCGAAGCCGCCCAGCCCGCCCATGACGCCGGCCCGGCTGGTCGCCGCCGCCAGCGGCTTGATGCGATCCACCAGGGCATCGCCGGCCGCGATGTCCACCCCGGCGTCGCGGTAGGTCGTCATGCTGCGGGCACCTTCGCAATTCTGTCGCCGCACTGGCCGGATCGGCTATGGTCGCCGCCATGCAGGCGTCTCGAAACAACCATAGCGGGCTGGAGGGTGCAACCGGATGAGCCAGGTCCGCGTCGCCCCGCGCCTGCCGGAACCGCCACTGCCGCCGCCGCCGCCAAGGGCGCCGCCGGAGCCGAAGCGCGCGACGAAAGCGCAGCGCGTCGCCTTGCTCGTCGGCTTGGGCCTCGCTCTCCTACTGGCGCTGCAGCTCTTCGCATCGATCCTGCTGCCATTCGTGATGGCGGCCGGGATCGCCTACTTCCTTGACCCGGTCGCAACGCAGATGACACGCGCCGGGGTGCGGCGCAGCTTCGCGGCCTTGCTGCTCGTGGTCGGGCTGGTCGCGAGCGGGTTGCTGTTCGCGCTGCTGCTGTATCCGCTGATCCTGTCGCAGATCGGCGTCCTGGTATCCCGTGTGCCAGCCTACGCCGCTGATCTGCGCATCTGGGCCGGGCAGGTGATCGTGCACCTGCAGGACCGGCTGGGCAGCGAGTATGTGGACGGCAAGCTACGCGACCTGGTGAGCGGGCAGGCCGGCGCGATGCTGGGCTTCATTGCCGCTGCGCTGACCCGCATCCTGGGTGGCGGGTTCGCGCTGTTCAACGTGCTGTCGCTGCTGCTGGTCACCCCGGTGGTCGCGTTTTACCTGCTGCGGGACTGGCCGACGATGGTGCAGCGGGTGGATGGCTGGCTGCCGCGCCGCTACGCCGGGGTGCTGCGCCTACAGGCGGCCGAGATGAACCGTATCCTCTCGGCCTGGGTGCGCGGCCAGGCGCTATGCTGCGTGCTGCTCGCGCTGTTTTACGCGCTGGCGCTGCAACTGGTCGGGCTTGATCTCGGCCTGATCGTGGGCCTGGCGGCGGGCGTGTTGTCCTTCATCCCTTACGTCGGATCGATCACCGGGGGCGTGACGTCGATCGGCCTTGCCCTGGCGCAATTCCCGACCTGGGCGGGCGTGTTCGAAGTCGTGGCCGTGTTCATCACCGGGCAACTGCTCGAAGGCTACGTGATCTATCCCCGCTTCCTTGGTGACCGGGTGGAACTGCATGCCGTCTGGGTCATTTTCGCGCTGTTTGCCGGGGGCGCCGTCTTTGGTTTCCTCGGCGTGCTGCTCGCCGTGCCCGTCGCGGCGGTGATCGGCGTGTTGACCCGGTTCTGGCTGCGGCGCTACCTCGATAGCCCGCTTTACTCAGACCCTCCGCCGGATTTCACCTGATCCTGACCTTACCGACCGCGCCTTTGTCACGCCAATTGCCGCTGCCGTTCGAACACGAAGCGACCTACGATCCGGCCGAGTTCCTGTCCGATCCCTGCAACGCCGAAGCGCTGGCGTGGCTGGACGTGCCCTGGCCGGCAAACCGGCTTGCGGTGTGGGGTGGCGCCGGCTGCGGCAAAACGCACTTGCTGCATGTTTGGCTCGCACGCAGCGGTGGCGAGGTGCTGCACGGCCCCTCGTTGCACGCATTGCCGGACATGCCGCTGACGGGTGGGATCGCCGTGGACGATGCGGACCGCGCGCCGGAAGAACCGCTGCTGCACCTGCTGAATGCGGCTGCGGAGGCTGGGCGGCCGGTGTTGTTCGCCGCACGCACCGCCCCGGCGCGGTGGCAGACCCGTCTTGCCGACCTGGCCAGCCGGGTGCGGGCCGCGACGGCGGTGCAACTTGCGCCGCCCGATGAAACGATGCTGCGGACGCTGTTCGCCAGCCTGCTGGCCGCGCGGCAATTGGCTGTGCCCGAGGCGTTGCAGGCCTGGCTGCTGGTGCGACTGCCGCGTGACCCGGCGGTCCTGCGGGTGGTGGCGGCGCGGCTCGATCACGCGGGCCTGGCGGCAGGCCGCCGGGTCACGCAGGCGATCGCGGCCCAGGCCCTGGCCGAGACGATGGCGTGCCTAGACGCGGCAGAAAATTCACTGTGCTGACTTCAAACCGAGCGATATGGGCTTAGACCGCAGAATGCGTCGACCACCGGCTGCCTCCCGCGTGCCTCAACCACACACCGTCATGCCACCCGCAGGAACGACGACCATGAACAAGATCAACCTGGTCGAGGCCATTCCGTTGGTGAGGCCGCAGGAGAACGCGGCGCCTGACGCTGCCCAGACCGCGGCCATCGGCAGCCCCGACCGCTTCATCAACCGGGAACTGTCCTGGCTGGACTTCAATCACCGGGTCGTCGAGGAGGCGCAGAATACGCGCCACCCGCTCCTCGAACGCCTCCGTTTCGTGTCGATCAGTGCGTCGAACCTGGACGAGTTCTACTCCGTCCGCGTTGCCGGGCTGATCGGGCAGGCGAAGGCGGGTGTCGGTTCGCTCTCGGCCGATGGCCGCACCCCAGCCCAGCAACTGGGCGAGATACAGGTGCGCGCCGCCGCCCTGATGGCGATGCAGCAGATGGTCTGGCACGAGTTGCGGACCCAACTGGCCGAGGCCGGCATCGTCGTCTGTGACCCGGCGGCACTGCCGGAGGCGGACCGCACCTGGCTCGCGGCGTGGTTCATGGACCGTGTGTTCCCGGTGCTGACGCCGCTCGCCATCGACCCGGCGCATCCGTTCCCGTTCATCCCGAACATGGGCCTGGTCATGGTGCTGAAGCTGCACCGCGACGAAGACAACACCACCATGTCCGCCCTGATCCCGCTCCAAAGCCAGGTGGAGCGCTTCATTCGGCTGCCGCCCGGGGCCGCGCCGGGCTCGCCGATCCGCTTCGTCGTGCTGGAAGATCTCGTCGCGCTCAACCTGCACACGATGTTCCCGGGCTTCGACGTTGTCGCGCGCGGCATGTTCCGCCTGATCCGCGACACGGGCATCGAATTCGAGGAGGAGGCGGAAGACCTCGTCCGTTCCTACGAAACCGCGCTGAAGCGCCGGCGGCGGGGCGTCGCGATCCATCTGACCGTCGATGCCGGCATGCCCGAGGATTTACGCGCGCTGGTGGTGGACGAACTCGGCGTGGACGAGGAAGGCATCCCCGGCGAGGAGGTGCAGGTTCAAACCGGCATCCTAGGCGCGGTGGACCTGAAGCAACTCATCGTCGATGACCGTCCGGACCTGCTGTTCCCGCCCTACACGCCGCGCTTCCCCGAACGCATCCGCGACTTCGCCGGCGATTGTTTCGCCGCGATCCGGGCCAAGGACATCATCGTCCACCACCCGTTCGAGAGCTTCGACGTTGTGGTGCAGTTCCTGCGCCAGGCCGCGGCGGACCCGAACGTGGTCGCCGTGAAGCAGACGCTGTACCGCACCAGCCGCGATAGCCCGATCGTCAAGGCGCTGATCGAGGCGTCGGAGGCGGGCAAGTCCGTCACCGCGATGATCGAATTGCGGGCGCGTTTCGACGAGGAAGCCAACATCCGTCTGGCGCGGTCCATGGAAGCGGCCGGAGTGCAGGTGGTGTACGGCTTCGTGGAGCTGAAAACCCACGCCAAGCTCAGCCTGGTGGTGCGGCGCGAGGGCGGGGGCATGCGGTCCTACGCGCATTTTGGCACCGGGAACTATCACCCGATCACGGCGCGCATCTACACCGACCTGTCATTCTTCACCTGCGACCCGGACCTGACGCGCGATTCCGCCCGGCTGTTCAACTACATGACCGGCTATGCGCGGCCGGAGAAGATGGACAGC
>CAZZVB010000106.1:0-14805 GCA_964657445.1 uncultured Burkholderiaceae bacterium
GATACGAGGCTGCGATCGCTGCGGCGCAGCAGCGCAGCACGGAGTGGGAGAGCGCCCGCTGAGTCATCTTTCTCCCTCGCCCGTAAAGCACGGGCAGGAAGAAAGATTGAAGAAGTCAGTCCTCCAGCGTCACCAGAACCGGCACATGGTCCGATGGCTGGTCTTCGCCGCGGACGTGGCGGTCGGGGGCGGCGGAAACCAGGCGATCGGCAAGGGCTGGCGATAGCAGGGCATGGTCGATGCGCAGCCCGCGGTCACGCTGCCACGCGCCGGCCTGGTAGTCCCAGAATGTGTAGGCCGGACCGGCCGGGGTCGTGACGCGGACCGCGTCCGTCAGACCCGCCCAGAGCATTCGGCGAAAACGTTCGCGCGTCTCCAGACGCACCAGCGCGTCGTTGGGCGGTAGGGTCCCCGGCGCGTAGTCAACGTCCTCAGGGCAGACGTTGTAATCGCCGGCGAGCACGAACGGCGTGTCCGATGCCAGCAGCGCGTCGGCCTGGTCGGCCAGGCAATCCATCCAGGCCAGCTTGTAAGCATAGCCGGCCTCGCCGCCCGAGTTGCCATTGGGCAGGTAAAGGTTGCCAATAGTCACGCCGCTGACCCCGACCTCGAGGTAGCGGGCCTGGGCGTCGCCAGCCGGCAGCCCTGGCAGTGCAGTGTGATGAACCTCCAGCGGCAGGCGGCTCAGTATGGCGACGCCGTTATAGGATTTCTGCCCGGCGACGACGCTGTGGTAACCGAGCGCCTTGAACGCCTCGGCGGGGAATTGCGCCTCCTCGCACTTGATCTCCTGCAGCAGCAGCACGTCCGGCTCGGCTTTCTGAAGCCAGCGGCAGACATGCGGCACGCGGATGCGGACCGAGTTGACGTTCCAGGTGGCGAACTTCACAGCGCGGGTGGGCGGTCAATCGACCGCGAAACTCGTCCCGCAGCCGCAAGCGCTGGTGGCGTTCGGGTTGCGCACCGTGAAGTGGCTGCCCATCAGCTCATCGGTGTAGTCCAGCTGCGCGCCTGCGAGCAGGTCGAGGCTGGCAGGGTCCACCACCACGCGGGCGGCGCCCGACTCGACCACCAGGTCGTCGGGCTGCACGGCCTCGTCCAGCTCAAACTTGTATTGGAAGCCGCTGCAGCCGCCCGCCAACACGGCCACCCGCAGCGCCGCGGGTCGGGGCTGGGCGGCCACGATGGTGGCGATCTGCTCGGCGGCGCGGTCGCTGACGACGAATGCTTGTTCCATAGGCGATAACATAGGGCACGCAGACACATCATTGAAGAGGCGCGGAGCAGGGTGGTAGGCGAAGCCATGGCGCTCGCACCCTACGCCGTCCGGCTGGAAACTGCCCGCGGCCGCTTCCACCCGGAAGCGGAGGCGCCGACACGTTCACCCTGGCAGCGCGACCGCGACCGGATCATCCACTCGTCGGCGTTCCGCAAGCTGCAATACAAGACGCAGGTCTTCGTCAACCACGAGGGCGACTTCTTCCGCACGCGGCTGACCCATAGCATCGAGGTCGCACAGATCGCCCGCTCGCTGGCACGCGAGTTGGACGTGAACGAGGACCTGACGGAAGCGCTGGCGCTGGCGCACGACCTGGGCCACCCGCCCTTCGGGCACGCGGGGGAGGAGGGGCTGAACCGCGGCATGAAGGCGTGGGGCGGGTTCGACCACAATGCCCAGGCCATGCGGATCGTGACGCTGCTGGAGAACCGCTACGCCGCGTTCGACGGGCTGAACCTGACCTGGGAGACGCTGGAGGGTCTGGCCAAGCATAACGGCCCCCTCGCCAAGCCGCCGCCGTATATCGCCGAATACGACTCGCGCCATAAGCTCGATCTGCACAGCCAGCCTGGCGTCGAGGCGCAGATCGCGGCGGCGGCGGACGATATCGCCTACCACAGCCATGACCTCGATGACGGAATGCGCGCCGGGTTATTCGGGCCGGAGGAGATCAGCCATCTGCCGCTGGTCGGCGAGGCGCTGCGACAGGCCCGGCTGTCCAGCCTCGATGTGCCACCGCCGCGGCTGCGGCACGAGACGATCCGCCGGGTGATCAACCAGCTTGCCAGCGACCTGGCCACCGAGACCCGGCGGCGCTTGACCAATCTCGGCCCGGCGGATTGCCGGGCGGTGCGCCGGGCGCGCAACCCGGTCGTGGGTTTCAGCCCTCCCATGGAGGAGGCGAACCACGCCATCAAGGAGTTCCTGCACGCCCGGATGTATCGCCACTGGCGCGTGAACCGGATGACGGCCAAGGCACGGCGCACGACCGAGCACCTGTTCACGCTCCTGGCCGATGACGTCTCCACCTTGCCCGACGAGTGGCGCGGCCGGGTTGGCGAGGCCGACCCACGCCGGGCGGCGCTGACGGTTTGCGATTACGTAGCGGGAATGACCGACCGGTTTGCGCTGGAGGAGTACAAGCGGCTGACCGACCTCTCCATCCCAGGGTAGCGGCTGACTAGTGATTGAAGATGTAGTTCATCGACAGCTTGGTTTCGCAGCTCGCCGACTTCACCGTGGCTTCGAGGTGGTTGCCGGTGATGGCGCCCGTCATGTGCGTGTCGCCGGAGTCCGCTTCGATCACACCGTCGTAGCGGACCGGCGAGGCGAAGAACGTGACCGGGCTGTAGGCATACCAGAGCACGCCGTCGCCGACCATCAGCACGCGTTCGCCGTCCTCGGTCGGGCAACCCGGCCCGGCGGCGACTTGCCGCACGCGGCCTTGATAGCTGCCGTCATAGACCCGCATCTCGCCAGCGCTGAGCGGGACGGTCACGCCAACCGCATCGAACACGGTCTGGCAGCCGCCGAGGAGAAGAGCCGCCGCGAGCGGGGCAGCGGTAGTGAGCGCGGTCCGAAACGGCAAACCCACGAGCAAACTCCTGTGGCCCAAAACTAGGAAGACGACCGGCAGCCGGCGCGGCAGGCAACGCACCGGCAGACGAAACGCTAACCGATCGCGCGGGGAGATGCCATGCACCAACCAAACGAGTCACTCCGGCCGTGGAGTTCGGCTAGCGTGTGTTGCTTTACGCCATCATGCGGGCGGGCCACTATCCCCGGATTGCCTCACACCCCATATCCGCCCGCAGGCGAGACAGTGAGAACAAACGCATGCTGATCCCTAGGCGCCGTGGGTGGGAACTTCCCGAGAGCGCCATCACCCCCGAATCCTTGGTTGTGAGCCGCCGTTCCGTCATGGCGGGCAGCGTGGCGGGACTGATTGCGGGGGGCAGCGCCATGCGTGCGCGGGCCGCGAGTGCCGAGCGCTACCCAGCCGGCCGCGCCCTGACGGCCGAGGACGACGCGACGACCTACAACAACTTCTACGAATTCGGCGAAGACAAGGGCATCTACCGGGCAGCCCAACGCCTGCCCGTGTCGCCTTGGCAGATCGAGTTCGCGGGCATGGTGGACAAGCCGCGCGTGATGGATATTACGGACCTGATGAAGCAGGTCCAAACGGAAGAGCGGATCTACCGCCACCGCTGCGTTGAGACATGGGCGATGACGGTGCCCTGGACCGGCTTCCCCGTCTCCGCCCTGCTCAAGGTGGCGCAGCCGACCGCGTCGGCGAAATTCATGGTTGTCGAATCGGCCAGCCTGCCCCGCTACATGCCCGGCTTGCGGAACACGCTCTATCCTTGGCCGTACGTCGAGGCGATCACCATGCAGGAGGCCAATAACGACCTCTCCTTCATGGTCACCGGTATGTATGGCCACGACCTGCCGAAGCAGGACGGCGCCCCGATCCGGCTGCACGTGCCGTGGAAGTATGGCTTCAAGTCGGGCAAGTCGATCGTGAAGATCAGCTTCACCGACACCCAGCCCGAGACGATGTGGCACGCGATACAGCCATCAGAGTACGGTTTCTGGGCGAACGTGAACCCGGCCGTGCCGCACCCTCGCTGGAGCCAGGCGACGGAGCGGCTGATCGGCAGCGGTGAGCGCGTGCCGACGCAGATCTGGAATGGCTACGGCGAATGGGTGGCGGGGATGTATGCCGACAAGACTGACCAGCGGCTATTCGCCTGATGGTTGCCAAGATCCTGGCTATCCTGGCGGCGGCTCTGCTGGTCGGCGCTGTTGCGGTCGGCACGCTCGCGCCGCAAGAGATGACGCTCCGCGAGGCGCTGACCGCCATTGATGCGGGCCGGTTTGGCGCCATCGAGAGCTACGTGCGGAACCATCTGTCCGCCTGGCTTTGGGATCATCCGATGATGTCGCTGCTGATTCGTCCCGCCTGGCTATTGCCAGCCTGTGCCGGGCTTCTGCTGGCGGGGAGCGCCATGACGGTCGCCAATTCCGCCAAAGCGCCGAATTCCCGCCGGCGCCGTAGCTGACGGACCGTAAACACCTATAGCCCGAGCTGCTTGCGGGCAGCGGCAATCACGCGGAACGCCTCGCTCCATAGCCCCAGGCTTGGCAAGGCTTCGTAACGAAAGAACGCGGCGGCGCTGACGTCGCTTCCTGCAGCCGGGTCTCCGCTGACCCAGGCCGCCGCGAAATCGAGGATGGTGTAGTGGAACCGGGTGCGCCCGGCTTCGTCGGCGTGGATGCTGTCCACATGTGCGACCAGGTGCAGCGGACCGACCGACAGACCGGTCTCCTCGAGTAATTCCCGCCGTGCGGCGTCCTCTGCCGTCTCGCCGAGTTCCTGGGCGCCGCCGGGAATGCTCCATTGCCCGAGCGCGGGCGGTTTGGCCCGGCGCACCAGCAACACGCCGTCCGGCCGAAGCACCACCGCGCCGACGCCGACCAGCGGATGGGATGGATACTCCCGGCTCATTCGCTGTTCGCCAAGGCAGCAAGCTTGCTGTCCGCCGGCAAGGCAAACGCATACGGCGTGAGGGCCGCCGCCCAGGCGGAAGTGCCGGTGACATGCAGCCAGGGGGTGCCGTCCAGCAGGCCTGTGGCCAGGTCTGCCGTACCGTCGCGCAGGGTTAACCGCAGGGTGTGCGTCACGGGCGGATGCACCTGGGGCGCGGCGCGCACGTCGGTAAAGGCCAGGTCAGCAAGGATGGCGGGCATTGAAGCGTCCTTGGCCATGAAGGCCGCAATTGGCGGCAGACGGCCGGTGTTCCAGTCGGCCGGATCGACGCTGCCGTGGACGTGCGTGCTGGCCTGCCACACCGTGTCCTCGCCTGGCCGTCGAACCAGGTTGCCCGGCTTCTCACTGACGATGATGGCGCCGAGCACCGCCCCGGAGGTGCTCAGCACCCGGATCAAGGTGCCGCTGTTCGCGCTGGGCCCGTGCGGATCGGCCAGGCCGGCCGCGCCGGGATCGGTGCCGGCCGGCTGCAGGAACCGCATCGTGAGCAGTCCGGCGGTGAGCGACTCGGCCGCTGAACGCTCGACCGGATACCCGCCCTCGCCAGCGAGGCCCCAGACCTGGCCCCTGCGTTCCAGCCACAGGTCGCGTCCGGCGTGCGTGATCTCGATCCGGTCCGCCGCGGCATAGTTCGCGGCGAGTGAAGGCAACGCTAGCCCGGGGCTCGTGACTGGCTGCGGCTCGGGTAGAACCGCGTATGTCGCCGCGCCGGCGCCCAATGCCGCCGCGGCAGCGATCAGAAGGAGGACACGCCGGGTCACGATCCTCGATTACCGCGACGCTTGACCATCCGCCATGCGCGATATCGGGTTTCTCGCCGGGTCGGTTCGGGCGATGATGGCAGATGGCTTTGCGCGAGATTTTCAGCGACGTCGTCAACGCGCAATCGCGGCGCCGCCGGCGCAAGCGCGCACGGGCACGCTACCAGGCCCGCATCCGCTCGCAGGAACGTCTGTCCCATGTCTCGGTCCGCACCACCGCGCTAATCGTCGCGAGCGCGCTGTTCATGGAACAGCTTGACGGCACCGTTCTCGCGACGGCGCTGCCGACCATGGCGCGGACCTTCGGCGTCGATCCGCTGCAGATGAACGTGGCGCTCACCGCCTATCTGCTCAGCCTGGCCGTGTTCATCCCTGCCAGTGGCAAGGTCGCGGACCGCTTCGGCACCCGCACGGTGTTCCGCGCAGCGATCGCGCTGTTCACCTTGGGCTCCATACTCTGCGGCATCTCCAACGGTTTGTGGGAGCTGGTGGGTGCGAGGATCCTGCAGGGCATTGGCGGCGCCATGATGGTGCCGGTCGGCCGCCTGGTGCTGCTGCGCTCGATCGAACGGAGTGAGCTTGTCTCCGCGATGACGTGGCTGATGGTGCCGGCCACGATCGGCCCGGTGGTGGGTCCGCCGGTCGGCGGCTTCCTGGTCACGACGCTGTCCTGGCGCTGGATCTTCTACATCAACGTGCCGATCGGCGTGCTCGGCATGGTCCTGGCGAGCCTCTACATCCGCGACATCAAGGAGGAAGGCCGCGTCGACTTCGACGGTTGGGGATTGCTGCTGTCCGGCATCTCGCTCTCCTGCCTGATGTTCGGCCTGGAACTGGCGAGCCGCGGGGAGACATCGCTGCTGGTGACCGCTGGCATCGTCTCAGCCGGCCTGGTCAGCGGGGCGCTCTACATTCGCCATAGCCGGCGCCATCCGCAGCCCGTGCTGGATTTCTCGCTGATGCGGGTCAAGACGTTCGGCCTGTCGGTGATCGGGGGCGGCCTGACACGCATCTCCGCCGGCGCGGTGCCGTTCCTGCTGCCGATGATGCTGCAACTCGGCTTCGGTATGTCGGCGCTGCAGAGCGGCTTTATTACGTTCACCAGCAGTGCCGGGGCGTTGCTGATGAAGGGCGCTGCCAAACCGATCCTGCGGCGCTGGGGCTTCCGCAACGTGATGATCTACAACGGCTTTACGTCGTGCATCTTCCTAGCTGCGATCGCATCGTTCCGCCCCTCATGGCCGACTGTGACAATTTACGGGGTGCTGCTGGTTGGCGGTTTCTTCCAGTCGCTGCAGTTCACCGCCTACAACACCATCGCCTACGCCGATATCGACAAGGCGCAGATGAGTTCGGCCACGAGCTTCTACACGACGTTCCAGCAGCTCATGCTGACGCTGGGCATCTGCACCGCCGCCAGCGCCCTAGCCGCATCAATCGCGCTGGACGGCCACGACCACCCGCTGCTGGTCGATTACAGTGCCGCGTTCATCGTCGTGGCGCTGGTGTCACTGGCGGCGTCGCCCACCTGCTCCCGCCTTCCGCGCGACGCGGGCGACGAGTTGAGCGGGCGCCAAGTGAGCAAACCGATACAGGTGACGGTGAGCGCAGTAAAAACGCAAACGGCCGACGCCGGCAGCGTAGTCGGATAAACCGCCCGCCGACTGCGGGTGGCATCGCCCTGGCATGCGCCGCGGGCTATGCCGCCCCTTGAACCAGCGCCAGGTCACCGGTGCTGGCGGATTGGCGTAGGCGGATCAGAGGCGCGTATTCGGGGCTGTTATAGAACGCCTCCGCCGCGGCCATCTCGGGAAACTCGATCACGACGACCCGCTTGAACGGATGGTCGCCTTCCTTCTGGCTCACGTCGCCGCCCCGCACGACGAAGCGGCCGCCATGGCGCTCGACCAAGGCAGGCAGCTGCTTGCGATACTCGGCGTAGATCGCATCGTTGTGGATGTGGATGTTAGCGACAAGGTAGGCCTTCATCGGTTCCCTCCTTTAACCAGCCCCAAGCGTCTCCAGCGCCGCCCGGCGGTCGAACAGGCGCAGCAGAAGTCGCGCCGCCAGGCCGCGCTCGCTCTCCAGCTTCGGATCGCGGTCCAGCAGCACCGCCGCGTCCTGGTGTGCCATCCGCAGCATCCCGTCCTGCGCTTCCGGATCGGACAGGCGGAATCCCGGCAACCCCGATTGCCGCTTGCCGAGCAGGTCGCCGCCGCCGCGCAGCCTGAAATCCTCGTCGGCGATGGTGAACCCATCATCCGTATCGCGCAACAAAACCATGCGGCGGCGGCCGGTCTCGGTCAGCGAGTCGTCGTGCAGCAGCAAGCAGTAGCTCTGCGCCGCGCCTCGCCCGACCCGGCCGCGCAATTGGTGCAGTTGCGCCAGGCCGAACCGGTCCGCGTGCTCGATGACGATCACGCTGGCGCCGGGCACGTCCACGCCGACCTCGATCACGGTGGTCGCCACCAGCAGCCGGGTCTTTCCCGCGGCGAAGTCGGCCAGAGCCGCGTCGCGCATCCCGCCATCCTGCTGCCCGTGCGCAAGCCCGACCCGGTTCGCGCCGAACCGTGCGCGCAGCGTGGCGTAGCGCTCCTCCGCAGCAGCCAGGTCGGTGAGCATGCTTTCGGCCACCATCGGGCACACCCAATACACCTGCTCGCCCCGGTCCAGCGCGCGTCCGATGCCTTCGGTCACATCATCCATCGTGCCCAGCGAATGCAGTGTGGTGCGGATCGGCTGCCGGCCCGCGGGTTTTTCGGTCAGGCGGCTGACGTCCATCTCGCCCCATTGCGACAGCAGCAAGGTGCGCGGGATCGGCGTCGCGGTCATGACCAGCAGGTCCGTCCGCTCCCCCTTGGCGCCCAACAGCAGGCGCTGCTCGACGCCGAAACGGTGCTGCTCGTCGATCACCGCCAAGCCGAGATCGCGGAACTCCACGTGTTCCTGGAACAGCGCATGGGTGCCGACGACGATGGGCAGCCGGCCATTGTTCAGCGCCAGCAACAGGTTGCGCCGCTCCGCGCCCTTGACCGACCCCGTGAGCAGGCCGACCGGGCAGGGCGCCAGCCGTTCCAGGGTGCGCAGATGTTGCTTGGCCAGCACCTCGGTCGGCGCCATCAGCGCGGCCTGCGCCCCGGCCTCGACGGCGCCCAACATGGCCAGCATCGCGACCAGCGTCTTGCCTGACCCGACGTCGCCTTGCAGCAGCCGCAACATGCGCCTGGGTGCGGCCATGTCGGCGTCGATCTCTGCCAAGGCCTGCGTCTGGCTCGGCGTTGGCAAGTGAGCGAACCGGCGCAGCGCCTCGTCCCGCAGCAGCCCCGTGGCGATCAGGGAGCGCCCCGGCCGGTGCTTCTCCCGCGCCTTCATCCAGGCCATGGCGAGCTGGTGCGCCAGCATCTCGTCATAGCCCAACCGGGCGCGGTGTAGCGGAGTCGGCGGCTCGGCCGGGCATTGCAGACCGAGCAACGCGTCGCGGAAGCTGGGCCAGCCGCGGCGGCGGCGTAGCTCGGCGTCGTGCCACTCTGGCAGGTCTGGCACCCGGCCGGCGGCGGCGCGCATGGCGGTGCGAAGTTCCCTGGCGGACAGGCGCGCGGTCATCGGCCACACCGGGTCCACGGGCGGGATCAGCGCTTCGTCTTGCGGCGCCACGGCATAGGCCGGGTCCCGCATCGACAACCGGCTGCCGAACGCCTCGACCCGGCCGTTGACCACCAGCTTGGTATAAGGGGCGGCGCGCACCAGGCTGGCCAGGCGCTGCTTGTCCCAGACCGCCACTTCGGCAAAGGCGGTGCCGTCCGTGACGCGCACGCGCCACGGATGTGTCGGCTTGCTGGCCGGCTCGTGACCCACGACGTCGACCGTCCAGGTGACGATCTGGCCCGGCGCGGTGTCACGCAACGTGGCCTTGATACGGCGATCGATGAAGCTGTCGGGCAGATGGAACAGCAGGTCGCGCACACGCCCGCCGCCGGTCAGCTTAGCCAGCTTTTCGGCGGTCGCCGGGCCAACGCCGCGCAGGTCGGACACAGGGGCGAGCAGGGGGGCAAGCGGATCGGTCACACGTCGCTGTAAAGCGGATCACCCCCGCGGTTCATAGCCCCGGTGGCAACAACGCTCTGAGCCGGACGGCGGCTGGCACGGCTGCAGGCACGAGATGGGAGCGTTGTCGAGCATTGCGCGTCGCGATACAACGTCTCAAAAGTGGATCTAACCCATGTCGGAAGCCGACGACCGTAAAGTCCGTGAGGCGCTCGATGCGCTCGAGGGAACGGCAGGGGCGACCAGCGCCTATGTGACGCAGGATCCGGCCGTGCGGGCGGCCTACCGGACGATGATCCAAGCGATGACCAAGCGCATTTGGAATCAATACCAGTCGGGAAAGTTAAGCGCGGAAGAGGCTGCGCAGGCCGCGGTTGAAGCGCGCAATTTCCTGCTCAGGATCGCCCGCTTGGCCAGCACACCAGAAGGCCGCGCACGGGCCAAGGCGTTGAAGTCGAATGGCCTGAGCCTGGAGCAGCTGCTGGAACGCTATGCTCAGAAGCTTCATGGCAAAGGGTTTGGGTCGCTGTCCGAGGCGGAACGCACGACCGTGTTCGAGGAGATCATCCAGAGCGCAGGCCGTTCGCGTCCTGCCGTGGACGAGTCGATGCGTGCGCTCGGCGCCACGTCGCGGCTGTTCTGGGCTTTGACCGTTTTGATGGCCTTCTACGATATATCCCGCGCGCGCGACAAAGTCGCGGCGACGGTCCACATCATCGCTGTCGTCGGGGCCGGCGTCGTTGCCGGCGAGGTTCTCGGCGGCCTGATCGGCACGTTTGCCGGGCCGGTCGGGACCGGGGTGGGCGTCGTGCTTGGCGGCGTACTCGGCGGATGGCTGGTGGATCATTTCCTCTACCAGGACGGCAACCCGGCGCTCACCGGGTCCTGACGCATGCAGAACCGGCCCTTCACCGATGACAGCGTCGCCAAGGACCTCTTCGTCTTCACGCCCTCAGATGGTGAGAAAGGGGCGCTGCGATACGACGGCTCCGATGTGGGCATGTTCGCTGGGGTCGAACTCGTGGCGTACTTCGCCGTGGACGGTGTTGGCTGGCTGGTCGTCACCGATTGCGACTGTCCTTTCGAGGAGATGGTGTTCCTGCACCTGCTGAAGACGGATATGAGCCTGATTGAAATGCGTTCGCTTGGCGGCGCCTACACCGCCGGCATCGTCGAGGGCATGGAGCGGCTCGGGCCTGCGGAGTTCCGGCTTCTTTTCCCGTCCAAGGAGCAGGCTCAGTTCATCGCGGTCGCTCCGCGCAGGCGCGGCCTTCTCGGCTTGGCGACGGGCTGGTTGCACGTGACGTCCGGGTAAGCCGGGCTGCCAATTCACGCAACGGAACACTGTCCGCTGACAGCGCGTCGGACCGCCGCTATATGCAGCCCGCAATGACCGAGCCTGACCCGCGCCGCCGGCGCATTCTGTTCCGCGCCACCCATCGAGGCACCCAAGAAACCGACCGATTGGTCGGGGGCTACGTCGCCCCGCGGCTGCTGACCTTTACCGACACCGAATTGGACGCGATCGAAGCTGTGATGGACCTGCCGGATGTGGACCTCGCGGACTGGCTGATGGGCCGCCTGCCGATCCCGCCTGGCGAACATGCGCCGTTGCTGCAGGCCATGCGGGACGCCGCACGGGCATGAGCGCGGTCACCATCTACGGCGCGCCGGAAGGCTTCGACGCGCTGTTGCTCGCGCGACGCCGGGCCGAGCACAAGGGCGCCGTGCTGCACGTCACGCGCGACGATAGCCGCATGGCGCGGCTGCACGAGGCGATCGCCTTCTTCGCGCCTGAGGTTGAGGTGCTGCGCTTCCCCGCCTGGGACTGCCTGCCGTATGACCGCGTCTCGCCCAATCCAGCCATCGTTTCCGAACGCATTGCCTGCCTGGCACGGCTGCTGGAGCCGTCGGGCCGGCCGCGCATCGTGCTCACCACCGTCAATGCCCTCGTGCAGCGCGTGCCGCCACGTGCCGTGTTCCGCGGGGCCAGCCTTGCCGTCCGCGTAGGCGGCAGCGTCACGTCAGCCGAATTGGCCACCTTCCTGGAAGCCAACGGCTACGGCCGCGCCGATACTGTGATGGAGCCGGGCGAATACGCGGTGCGCGGCGGCATCGTGGATATCTTCCCCGCAGGCGAGCCGGACCCGGTGCGCCTAGACCTGTTCGGCGACGAGGTGGAAAGCATCCGCCGCTTCGATGCCACGACCCAGCGCTCCACCGACAAGATCGACCGGCTGGAGCTGCGCCCGGTGTCCGAAGTGGCGCTCGACCCCGCCAGCATCAGCCGCTTTCGCGAAGCCTGGCGCGAGCTGTTCGGCCCGCCGGCGGCGCAAGACCCGATCTACATGTCCATCTCCGACGGCCGCCGCCATCCGGGCATGGAGCACTGGGCGCCCCTGTTCCATCCGGTCATGGAAAACCTGCTGGATTATCTGCCCGACGCTGCCGTCAGCTTCGATTCCCAGTCGGACGAGGTGCTGACCGCGCGATTGGAGATGATCGCCGACCATTTCGACGCCCGTAAAGCGGTGCCGCGCGACGGCGAGGTGCCGTATCGCGCTTTGCCTCCGGATCGGCTGTATCTGGACCGCGCCGAGTGGGACGAGATGCTATCCATGGGGCCGCTGTTCCAATTCAGCCCCTATGCCAAGGACGACGCCTCTGCCGGGATCGACGCCGGCGGACGGCCCGGCGCGCTGTTCACCCAGGCCGGCGGCCATGCCAACTCCGACGTATTCCACCAGCTCAAGGACCAGGCTGCCACCTGGGAGCGGGCGCGGCGTCGCACCGTGATCGCCGCTTGGACCCGCGGTTCGCGGGAGCGGATGGGCAATCTGCTGCGCGAGAACGGGCTGAAGGCGATCGTCGCCGAAACCTGGCAGAAGGTGCGTGTTGCGCCACGCGACCACGTCGTACTGATCACGCTGGGGCTGGAGCGGGGCTTCGTCGCCGACGATCTGGGCGTGGTCGGCGAGCAGGACCTGTTGGGCGAGCGCATCAGCCGGCCGCCGCGCCGCCGCAAGCGGGCCGACCAATTCATCGCCGAAGCGACAGAGATCGCCGAGGGCGACCTCGTTGTGCACCAGGACCACGGAATCGGCCGCTACGATGGGCTGGTGACGTTGCAGGTGTCGGGTGCGGCGCATGACTGCCTGCGCCTGCTGTATGACGGCGACGACAAACTGTTTCTGCCGGTCGAGAACATCGAGGTGCTGAGCCGCTTCGGCGCCGAGGGTGGCGCCACGCTCGACAAGCTTGGCGGCGCGTCCTGGCAGAACCGGAAGGCGCGAATGAAGCAGCGCATCCGCGACATGGCCGGCGAGCTGATCCGCACCGCCGCCGCGCGCCGGGTGCGGGAGGCTACCAGCCTGACGCCGCAAGAAGGCGCCTGGGACGAGTTCTGCGCACGCTTCCCGTTCGCCGAAACCGAGGACCAGGCCCGCGCGATTGCCGACGTGCTGGAAGACCTGGCAGCCGGGCGACCGATGGACCGGCTGATCTGCGGCGATGTCGGCTTCGGCAAAACCGAAGTGGCCCTGCGTGCGGCCTTCGTCGCGGCGATGAGCGGGGCGCAGGTCGCCGTCGTCGTGCCGACCACGTTGCTCGCCCGCCAGCATTTCCGCACCTTCACCAAACGCTTCGAGGATCTGCCGGTGAAGATCGGCCAACTCAGCCGCATGGTCACCGCCAAGGATATGGCGGAAACCAAGCGCGGCATGGCCGATGGCAGCGTGAACATTGTCGTCGGCACCCACGCGCTGCTGGCGAAGAACATCGAATTCCTCGATCTCGGCCTGCTGATCGTGGACGAGGAGCAGCATTTCGGCGTCTCGCATAAGGAGAAGCTGAAGGCGCTGAAGGCCGACGTGCACGTGCTGACGCTGTCGGCCACGCCGATCCCGCGCACGCTGCAATTGGCGCTGACCGGCGTGCGGGAAATGAGCCTGATCGCAACGCCGCCGGTCGATCGCCTTGCGGTTCGGACCTTCCTCATGCCGTTCGACGGCGTGGTGGCGCGCGAGGCGATCCAGCGCGAGCGTTTCCGCGGCGGCCAGGTGTTTTGCGTGGTGCCACGCATCGAGGACCTCGACCGCATGGCGGACCGGTTGCGCGCGATCGTTCCCGAAGCGCGGATGATCCAGGCGCACGGCCGCCTGGCGCCGACCGAGCTGGAACGGGTGATGACCGAGTTCGGCGACGGCAAGTATGACATCCTGCTGTCCACCAACATCGTGGAGAGCGGGCTCGACATGCCTGCCGTCAATACGCTGATCATCTACCGCGCCGACATGTTCGGGCTGGGGCAATTGTATCAGCTTCGCGGCCGGGTCGGGCGTGGCAAGCAGCGCGGCTACGCCTATCTCACCTGGCCGCAACAGCACCGGCTGTCGGCGGCGGCGGAAAAGCGGCTCGGCGTCATGCAGACGCTCGACCAACTAGGGGCCGGGTTCACGCTGGCCTCGCACGACCTGGACATTCGCGGCGCCGGCAATCTGCTCGGCGACGAGCAGAGCGGCCATATCCGCGAAGTGGGCATCGAACTCTATCAACAGATGCTCGAAGACGCGGTCAACGAGATGCGGGCTGAGCGAGGCCGCCGCAAGAATGACGAGCGGGATTGGACGCCCAACATATCGCTCGGCCTGCCGGTGCTGATCCCCGAGACATATGTGCGGGATTTGCCGGTGCGGCTGGGCCTATATCGCCGCATCGGCACCCTTGCGTCCGACGGCGAGAGCGAGGCGATGGCGGCCGAGCTGGTGGATCGCTTCGGTCCGCTGCCGGAGGAAGTGGACAATCTCCTGCAGGTGATGGGACTGAAACGCGCCTCCCGCGAGGCCGGGGTCGAGAGGCTGGAGGCCGGGCCGAAAGGCATGGTGCTGCAGTTCCGCGGCAACGCGTTCGGCAACCCGGGCGGCCTGATCGCCTGGCTCGGCACGCAAAAGGGCGGCGTGAAACTGCGTCCGGACCACAAGCTGGCCATCGTGCGGGAGATGGCGGTGGGCGAGCGCATCAAGACAGCGCGCGAGACGCTCCGGAGCCTGAACCGCATCGCGAGCCAGGCGAAGGCCGCCTGAGATTTGGCGCCGGGTGTTGTCCTCGGCTGGTCGGGTTGGGTCCTGGGCGGGACAGCCGTGCTCGGGATGCTGGTGGCGCTGATGGCC